>DASWHU010000210.1:0-15133 GCA_036398035.1 Alphaproteobacteria bacterium
TCATTCCCGCCCCAAACTCGTCATTCCCGCGCAGGCGGGAACCCAGGAGCGGCACACGGCGCGGCTGCGGTCCGTCGCGCTGGGTCCCTGCCTTCGCAGCGATGACGGTTAGGGGGCAGGGATGACGGATGGAGGCAGGGATGACGGATGGAAAAAAAGCCCCCGGGATCGTCTCCCGGGGGCCTCGTCGCAGCTGTTGTCCGGGCGCGAGCGGGAGGGAGTCGAACGCCCGCTGCCCGGATTCGCCGCTGGATCAGAACAGGCCCTGCACCCGGCCCTCGTCGTCGAGGAAGATGCTGTTGGCCGAGGGCACCTTCGGCAGGCCCGGCATGGTCATGATCTCGCCGGTGATCGCCACCACGAACTCCGCCCCCGCCGACAGCCTGAGCTCGCGGATCGGGATGGTGAAGCCCGAGGGCGCCCCCTTGAGGTTCGGATCGGTCGAGAAGCTGTACTGAGTCTTGGCCATGCACACCGGGAAGTGGCCGTAGTCCTTCTGCAGCTCGTCGAACTGCTTCAGGATGGCGCCGTCGCAGGCGATGTCGTCGGCGCCGTAGATCGTCTGGGCGATGGTGCGCACCTTGTCGATCAGCGGCATCTCGTCGGGGTAGAGCGGCTTGAAATCCGCCTTGCCGCTGTCGACCAGCTCGACCACGTGGTACGCCAGTTCCTCGATGCCGGCGGCGCCGTTGGCCCAGTGGCTGGCGACGATCGCGTTGGCGCCGAAGCCCTTGGCGGTCTCGCGCACCGCCGCGAGCTCCGCATCGGTGTCGGTGATGAACTGGTTGATCGCCACCACCACCGGCACGCCGAACTTCTGGACGTTGGTGATGTGGCGGGCGAGGTTCTCGCAGCCCTTCTTCACCGCCTCGACATTCTCGCGTCCGAGCCCGTCCTTGGCGACGCCGCCATGCATCTTGAGCGCCCGCACCGTGGCCACGATCACCGCCGCCGAGGGGGTGAGCCCGGCCTTGCGGCACTTGATGTCGAAGAACTTCTCGGCACCGAGATCGGCGCCGAAGCCGGCCTCCGTAACCACGTAGTCGGCGAGCTTGAGGGCCGTCCGCGTGGCGATCACCGAGTTGCAGCCATGGGCGATGTTGGCGAACGGGCCGCCATGGATGAAGGCCGGGTTGTTCTCCAGCGTCTGCACCAGGTTGGGCGCCAGCGCCTCCTTCAGCAGCACCGACATCGGGCCGGGGCCCTTGACGTCGCGGGCATAGATCGGCTCGCGCTGACGGTTGTGGCCGATGACGATGTTGCCGATCCGGTTCGTGAGGTCGGCGAGGTCCTTGGCCAGGCAGAAGATCGCCATGATCTCCGAGGCCACCACGATGTCGAAGCCGTCGGTGCGCGGGAAGCCGTTGGCGACCCCGCCGAGCGAACTGGTGATCTGCCTGAGCGCCCGGTCGTTCATGTCGACCACCCGGCGGAAGGCCACGCGGCGCGAATCGATCGCCGGCTCCAGCCCCCAGTAGATGTGGTTGTCGATCAGCGCCGCCAGCAGGTTGTGGGCGATACCGATGGCATGGAAGTCACCGGTGAAATGGAGGTTGATGTCCTCCATCGGCACCACCTGGGCATAGCCGCCGCCGGCGGCGCCGCCCTTCATGCCGAAGCACGGGCCGAGGCTCGGCTCGCGCAGGCAGACGATGGCGCGCGCGCCGATCGCATTCAGCGCATCGCCCAAGCCGACCGTGGTCGTGGTCTTGCCCTCGCCCGCCGGCGTCGGCGTGATCGCGGTGACCAGGATCAGCTTGCCGTCGGCGCGCCCCTCGAGCCCGGCGATGGCGTCGAGCGACAGCTTGGCCTTGTCGCGGCCATACGGCTCGAGCGTGTCGGCATCGAGGCCGAGCTTGTCCGCCGCAACCTCAAGGATCGGACTCAGGCGCGCCGCGCGCGCGATCTCGAGATCGCTGAGCGGTCTTGCGTGCTGGTCGGCGACTCTGGACATTGGCGCGGGCCTCTTCTGGAATATGTTCGCAACAGGCGGCCGGCCCAGCCGGCTGGGCCGGAACGGCTGCCGGCAGGAGAGTGATCGGCAGGGTGGCGGTAATCAACATCAGGGCCGGGGGCGCACTCGTCGCCGCCTGCGTGCTCGCCGCGGTGGCGGGCGCTGCGCCGGCGGGCGCGACCTCCGCGGCCGGCCGGACGCTGGCCGAGCGCGACTGCGCCCCCTGTCACGCGGTCGGGCGGACCGGGGAGAGCCCGGTGGCGGCGGCGCCCCCATTCCGCACCTTCGCCGCGCGCTGGCCGGTCGAGCATCTGCGCGAGGCGCTGGCCGAAGGGGTGATGGTCGGGCATGGCGGCATCGAGATGCCGGAGGTCGCGCTCGCCCCCGAGCAGATCGACCACCTGCTCGCCCATCTGGCCGCCTTGGCCGGCGCGGGCGATGACGCGCGCTAGCTCCCGCCTCGGCGCGCTCGCGGTCGTGCTGGCCGCCGCCGCGGCGCCGGCGCCGGCCGTCGCGGCCGAGGTCGCGTGGACCGACGACCTGCCCTACGGGCTCGCATGGGGGATGACGCTCAAGCAGGTGCTCGATGCCGGCATCCGGGTCGAGTACGGCAAGCTCCAGGGCGAGTTCGGCCACGAGTACCTGGCCTTCGACCTGCCGCCGCAGCTCGGCGACGAGGACCAGGTGTTCCTCTACTTCGGCTACGACGACCGGCTGTGGCGTATCGCCGTCCACAGCCGGGGCTACTCGGACGAAGGGACCGGAACCGCCTTGGTCAAGCGCTACGACGAGCTCAAGGCCGCGCTCGATGCGCGTTACGGGGCGGGCGAGGAGTTCCTGCACCTGCACGACTCGGCGGTGGCGGTGCCCAAGCGGACGGTGGGCACCATCCAGATCGGGGCGTCGTGGCGGTTCACGGAGTACCGGACGCCGGGCGAGCACATCCAGCTCGGCATCCGCGCGCGCAACCTGTGGACCGGCTACATCGCGCTCTACATCAAGAACCTCGACATGGAGCCCAAGGCGATCGCCGACGCCGAGGCCAACGCCAAAACGGTGGCCGCCGGCGAGGAAACGCCGTTCCCCGCGCCGCACCTGTCGCTCGAGCAAGACACGGACTAGGCCGCTCAGCCGCCCTCGCCCTGCCACAGGCGCTCGGCGCGCCGGTAAGCCTGGGCGCCGGCGATGCGCCCCATCGCCAGTGCGCGCAGGTTCGCGTCCGTGATGTGCACCCCGGCATAGAGCCGCGACAGGCCGCACTGCTCGGCGGCGGCGGTGAAGGTGTCCCAGCGGAGAGTCACGTCGTTGACCGGGATCGCGCGGTCGAAGGCACCGTAGCGATGGCGCACGACGTAGCTGCCGACCGGCTCCCGGATCCGGTCGCGGTCGAGGTCGCCGACGCGCACCGCGGGATCGTAGAAGCGGTCGCTGCCGGTAAACAGCCTGAGCACCTCGGCCGCCGCCGCGGCGAAGGTCGAATGGCCGGAGACGTATTCGGGAAAGGCGGGCGAGGCCCAGGCGGTCCACTGATACGGAATCCAGTCCTCGCCGCGCATCGGGCCGATGCCGTGGTCGCGACCCTGCCAGCCGGTGATCCTGTGGCCCCGGTGAAGGAAGCGGATGGCGGTGATCGGGCGCACGGAATCATATGCAATCTTCGCGTCCCAGGCAGCGATCGAGGCGTCGAGCAGCGCGCCGTTCAGCGCCAGGAACAGCTTCACGTCGTCGTCCGTGCCGTGCCGGTCGCGCAGCGATATTTGCTGCGCGAAGTGATTCCAGTGCCCGGACGGCGCGGCGAAGTACGGGCCGTCGTGGGACCACACCTGGGCGATGATCATCTGCTCGTCGGTCAGCGCGGCCTGCATCTCCATGACCTCGTCGAACTGGTCGATATAGGCCTGGTGATAGGTCGTCTGCCGGCCGCGGGCGTCGATGTAGGGCTCATGATTACCGTACTGGGGCGGCGGCGGCGGGCGCAGCTGGTCGCCGCCGTCGAGCGCGAACGGCTCGATCCACGCCCAGTGCGGGGTGACGAACATCTGCGGCGCGAAGCGGCCATAAGCCTCGGGGTCGAAGCGCTGCGGATCGAGCACGAAGCCGGTCGGCCTGCGGGCCGGGTCGAAGTCGGTCACGACCAGCGGCTGCCAGCGGTTGGGGTCGATGTCGCCGAGCCCGGCATCGGGCGCGTTGGCCGGCCGATAGCCGCTGATGTCGGCATAGCCGCCGGCGCTGTTGGCGCCGTCGCCGGCGCGCCGGTCGAGGACCGCGCCGGCGGCCGCGATGCCGATGCGGGCGGGGCTGCCGGGCGGCGGGGCGAGGAAGTCGCGGTCGTCGAAGCCCTCGCGGTGCAGCCGGTCGAGGAACTCGACCGCGTGGTCGGGATAGAGCTCGAGCAGCACCTCGAGCGCGGCGAAGCTGATCGCCTCGGACTTCGCCGCCGCACTGCGCTCGGCCGCCGGCCGGCGCACGAAGCCCTCCCAGTAGAGCGGGCGCGCGGTCTCGTCATAGGCGGCCCAGGCGTCAAAAATCGCGGCATGGAGAAGGAATAATTCTCGCGCCACCACGGTGGGCAACGGTCGCCCGGCACAGATCGCCTCGAGCGCGGCGAGGTTCCAGCGCGTGACCACCGTGTTCTGCGCCGCCAGGTTGAGCCGCGTGCAGTCGCGGTCCGTGCCGTCCGGATGGATCGCGCCGGCGCGCCCGGAATCGGCGCCGGCAATCACGAGCACGGCAGACAGTGCCAGGGCCTTGACTGTGTCCAAGTGCATGGCCGCTCCCGCCCGGACCAAGCCAGGCTCACAACTTGGCGCCCGCGATCGCCGCTGTCGAGCCCGTTTGGGCGCCGACGGCAGGCGCGCTGACTGGTCGGGTCCGCGCCGGGGCGCCATATAGGTAGTGTTACGCGCGTTTGCGTCGGCCCTGGGTCGATACGGCGGACGCGTTAACCATTGTTGACAAACACCACGATGGCGAACATGGTTGCCGTCGCTTCTGGCTCGGCCCCGGGGGAAAGCGGGGAAGACGTCAGGGGGAGTGACTTCGAGGCGGGTCGGAATCCGAGTGGGAGCGGGGGATGAGTTCGAAGCGCGTGGCGGGTCGCGTCGCTCTTTCGTTTGTTTTGATCAGTACAGTCCTTTCTGGCCCACCCCACGCCAACGACAAGCTCGTCTACGCGGCAACTGAAACCACCTATAGCCTGTCCGGCGGCGCCAAGGTGGTGCGCGTCGGCCATCCGGGCGGCGAGGTCCTGCCCACTGCAGACTCGAATGAGAGCTTCGCCGCCGCCGGCGTCGAGCGACGCACGGTGCGCGTGGCGCGTGGCCAGACGCTTGCCGACATTCTTCTTGCCGCCGGCGTCGACCGGATCGAGGCGGCGCGCGCGAGCAAGGCCCTTGCCGGCCAGGTCAACCTGCGCGGCCTGCAGATCGGCCAGCGGCTGGAGCTGTTCCTGGCGGCGCAGCGGCGGCCCTCGATCGCCAAGACCCTGATCGGGCTCGCGCTCGACCTGCGGGGCGGCCAGCAGGCGGTGGTGTATCGCGATTTCGGCCGCGCCTACGCGGTCCGCCGAATGAGCCCGCAGGCGGCGACCGCGCTGCTGCAGTCGATCGTGGTCGTCGACGCCAAGGGCGAGCCCGGATTCGTGGCCCGCGACCTGGTGCTCAGGAAAGGCCAGAACATCAATCGCCTGTTGATCGAAAGCGGCGCCAGCGCAACCGACGGCCATGGTGCGGCCAACAAGCTGAACCAGCAGGTCGACCTGCACCGGCTTCAGATCGGCCAGCGGGTGACCGCCACCTTCGAGACCTTCACCGACGGCCGCGCGCCGCGCCTCGCCGGCGTCGCGATGACCCTCCCCGGCGGCCGCGTCGCCGTGGTCGGTCGCGACGCGCACGACCATTGGCGCGCCGGGCCGGCTGCGCTTGCCGGCGCCACGCCGGCGGCGCCGGCCGCGCCGGCTGCGGAAAAGGCGCCGGAGTTGCCGGTGGTGGTGGCGCTCGGCGAGCGGCCGCCCCCGGCCCATACCGAGTCCGTCACCATCGTGCTCGACCGCGGCGACATCCTGTACAACCGTCTGATCAAGGCCGGCGCGACCAGCGCCGAGGCCGATCGGGCCGTCGCCGACCTGGCCAAGGTCCTCAACCTACGCAAGCTCCAGATCGGCGAGCAGTTCCGCCTCGGCTTCACAGCGCCGGCCGAGGGCGGCCGGGCGCAGCTGACCGGGCTGTCGGTGACGGTCGGCAAGGAGGACGTGGTAGTGCTCGGCTGGCCGGTGGTCGGCAGCGGCCGGGCGCAGGTCGCGGCCGCGCCCTCGGCCTCTATCAAGCATGTCGCACCGGCAGAGGAGGCCGCCTCCGCCGGCGAGGGCGGCGAGGCCGAGACCGCCCCGCCGCCGACCGACTCCACGGCCTCAGCCGACGTGCGCCTGTTGACGGTCGCGCGCGGCGATACGTTGGTGAGCCTGCTGACCAAGGCCGGCATCGGGCGCAGCGAGAGCGGGCAGGTCCTGCAAGCCCTGCGCCGCGTCTACAACCCCAACCGGCTGAGCATCGGCCAGCGCCTGGTGGTCGAGATCGACCGCGACGGCGAGGCGGCCGGGCTCGCCACGCTGACGCTCGAGGCCGGCACCCGCAGCGCGGTGACCGTGGAACGCGCCCGGTCCGGGCGCTATGCGGCGCGCAAGGAGGGCCGCGAGGCGCTCGAGGCCGCGCTCGCCTTTGCCGGCGCCAGGGGCCGAGCTCGGGCCTCGGTCAAGGTCGCGGCCGGCGCTGCCGCGGACGCCGATGCCGATCCCGAGTCGCTCGCCGCCCGGGTCAATGGCGATCAGGCCGTCGACCTGGAGCGGGGTGCGCGCAAGATCGTGACGCTGGACAGGGGCGGCACGCTGATCGAGGCGCTGGTCGAGGCCGGCTCGACCGCCCCGGAGGCCCACGCCGCCATCGAGTCGGTGCGCGAGCTGTACAACCCGCGCCGGCTGCAGGCCGGCCAGGCGGTGTCGCTGACCTTCGTCGCGGCGCGCTCGGACGCGTCGCTGTTCGCGACCGCGGTACCGACTCTGGCCGGCGAGGAGCCGCCGGTTCTGGGCGGCCTCACCCTCGACGTCAGCACCGAAAAGCGGCTCGAGGTGGTGCGCCTGGAGGACGGCCGGTTCGTCTCGGGCTTCGTCGCCAAGGACCTGGTCAGCGACTACCGGCGCGCCGAAGGGACCATCCGTTCCAGCCTCTACGAGGCGATCATCGATGCCGGGGTCCCGGTCGCGGTGATGATGGAGCTGATCCGCATCTACAGCTTCGACGTCGACTTCCAGCGCGACATTCACGACGGCGACCGGTTCGAGCTGATGTACGAGATGCTGGTCGACGAGGCCGGCGAGGCGGTCAAGCCGGGCGCGATCCTGTACGCGGCGCTCGAGCTGTCGGGCGCGGTCAAGGAGATGTACCGCTATCGATTGGCGGACGGGCGGATCGAGTATTTCGATGCCCAGGGCCGGAGCGTCCGCAAGGCGCTGCTGCGCACGCCGGTCAGCGGCGCCGAGCTGTCGTCGGGGTTCGGCATGCGCAAGCACCCGATCCTCGGCTACTCGAAGATGCACAAGGGCGTCGACTTCGCGGCGCGGCGCGGTGCGCCGGTTTTCGCCGCGGGCGAGGGCGTGGTCGAACGCGCCTCGCGCTTCGGCGCCTATGGCAATTACGTGCGCATCAGGCACAGTCCCGAATACGCCACCGCCTACGCCCACCTCAACGGCTTCGCCAAGGGCATCTATCCCGGCAAGCGCGTGGTCCAGGGCCAGACGGTCGGTTATGTCGGCACCACCGGGCGGTCGACCGGGCCGCATCTGCACTACGAGGTGCTGCTGCGCGACAAGCAGGTCAACCCGTTGAGCGTCAAGCTGCCGACCGGGATCAAGCTCGCCGACAACGAGCGCGCGACGTTCCTGGCCGAACGCGAGCGGCTGCGCACGCTGTACGCCGAGCTGCCCAGCGGCCGCGAGGTGGCCCAAGGCGGCAGCCCCTGAGCCCCGTCGCGGCGCGGGTCTCTCTCGATTGACACGGGCGGCCGATCGGCCGCCCGCGGCTTTTCGGCCGACGCGGCTCAGGCGGCGGCGCGGGGGCGCGGGCTGAGCGCGAGCGCGCCCTCGGCGACGCCCGCGTCGACCACGTCGCCGTCCTGGATGCGCCCGCCCAGAATCATGGTCGCGAGCGGGTCCTGCAGGTTGCGCTGGATCGCGCGCTTGAGCGGCCGGGCGCCATAGACCGGGTCGTAGCCGGCATTGGCCAGCCAGGTCTTGGCCGCCTGGTCGAGCTCGATCCGGATGTCGCGCCCGGCCAGCAGGTGGCGCAGACGATCGAGCTGGATGTCGACGATGCCGCCCATCTGCTCGCGGCTGAGCCGGTGGAACAGCACGATCTCGTCGAGGCGGTTGAGGAACTCGGGCCGGAACGCGGCCCGCACCAGCGCCATCACCGGCTCGCGCGCGCTGCTCACGTCGGCGCCGTCGGGCAGGCTCGCCAGCACGTCGCTGCCCAGGTTCGAGGTCAGCACGATCAGCGTGTTCTTGAAGTCGACGGTGCGGCCCTGGCCGTCGGTCAGGCGGCCGTCGTCGAGCACCTGCAAGAGAACGTTGAACACGTCCGGGTGCGCCTTCTCGACCTCGTCGAACAGAACCACCTGATAGGGCCGCCGGCGCACCGCCTCGGTCAGCGCGCCGCCCTCCTCGTAGCCGACATAGCCGGGCGGGGCGCCGATCAGGCGCGAGACCGCGAACTTCTCCATGTACTCCGACATGTCGATGCGCACGAACGCCGCCTCGTCGTCGAACAGGAACTCGGCCAGCGCCTTGGTCAATTCGGTCTTGCCGACCCCGGTGGGGCCCAGGAACAGGAACGAGCCGATCGGCCGGTTCGGGTCCTGAAGCCCGGCGCGCGCGCGGCGCACGGCATTCGCCACCGCTTGAATCGCGTCATCCTGGCCGACCACGCGGCGATGGATTGCCTCTTCCATGTGCAAGAGCTTGTCGCGCTCGCCCTCCATCATCTTGTCGACCGGGATGCCGGTGGCGCGCGAGACGACGCTCGCAATGTCATCAGCGGTCACCTCCTCGCTCACCGTCAGGCGCGTGCCCCCATCCGGGCCCTGGCTCGCGGCAAGGCGGCGCTCGAGATCGGGGATGATGCCGTAGTTGAGCTCGCCGGCGCGCTCGTAATTGCCCTCGCGCGTCGCCCGCTCGAGCTCGTTGCGCGCCGCTTCCAGGCGCTCCTTGATGTCCTGGGCGCCGTGCAGGTGCTCCTTCGCCGCCTGCCACTCGGCGGTCAGCGACGCCGAGCGCGATTCGATGTCGGCAAGCTCCGACTCGAGCTTCTTCAGCCGCTCGCGCGAGGCCGCGTCCGTCTCCTTGCGCAGCGCCTCGCGCTCGATCTTGAGCTGGATCACGCGCCGGTCGAGCTCGTCGAGCTGCTCGGGCTTGCTGTCCATCTCCATGCGCTTGCGGCTCGCGGCCTCGTCGATCAGGTCGATCGCCTTGTCGGGGAGGTACCGGTCGGTGATGTAGCGCGCCGACATGGTCGCGGCGGCGACGATGGCGCCGTCGGTGATCGCCACCCCGTGATGGAGCTCGTACTTCTCCTTCAGCCCGCGCAGGATCGAGATCGTGTCCTCGACGCTCGGCTCGGACACGAACACCGACTGGAAGCGGCGCGCGAGCGCCGCGTCCTTCTCGATGCGCTTGCGGTACTCGTCGAGCGTGGTCGCGCCGATGCAGTGCAGCTCGCCGCGCGCGAGCGCCGGCTTGAGCAGGTTCGAGGCGTCCATCGCGCCCTCGGCGGCGCCGGCGCCGACCAGGGTGTGCAGCTCGTCGATGAACAGCACGATCTCGCCCTCGGCGGCCTGGATCTCTGCCAGCACCGCCTTCAGCCGCTCCTCGAACTCGCCGCGATACTTGGCGCCGGCGACCAGCGAGCCCAGATCGAGCGCCAGCAATCGTTTGTCGCGCAACGATTCGGGCACGTCGCCCGAGACCATGCGGTTGGCCAGCCCCTCGACGATCGCGGTCTTGCCGACGCCGGGCTCGCCGATCAGCACCGGGTTGTTCTTGGTCCGGCGCGACAGCACCTGGATGCAGCGGCGGATCTCCTCGTCGCGCCCGATCACCGGATCGAGCTTGCCGGCCCGCGCAAGCTCGGTGATGTCGCGCGCATAGCGCTTGAGCGCATCGTAGGAGTCCTCGCTCGACGCCGAGTCGGCGGTGCGCCCCTTGCGCAGCTCGTTGATCGCCGCGTTCAGGCCGTCCGGCGTGAGTCCCGAATCGGCGAGCGCCCGGGCCGCGGCGGTGCCCTTGGCAAGCGCGAGCGCGAGCAGGAGGCGCTCGGCGGTGACGAACTTGTCGCCGGCCTTCTCGGCGATCTTCTCGGCGGACTCGAACAGGCGCGCGGTCTCAGGCGCGAGATAGAGCTGGCCCGCGCCGCCGCCTTCGACCTTGGGCAGCCTGGCGAGCTCGGCCTCGACCAGCTGCAGCGCCTGGTCCGGGCGCCCGCCCGCCGCGCGCATCAGGTTCGCCGCCAGCCCGTCGCGGTCGTCGAGCAGCTCCTTGAGCAGGTGCTCGGGCGTGAATCGCTGGTGGCCGGCGGCAACGGCGCGCGCCTGCGCCGACTGGATGAAGCCCCGGCTGCGCTCGGTGTAGCGGTCGACGTTCATGCCTGTCCCCTCATGCCGCTATGGCATCCGGCGACGCCGGTTGCCGACGGGACGCGCCAAAGCGGTCGCCGGTCTCGGCGACATATAATGTGGCAGTATTGCAACACAAGGCCCGGTGCGCGAGGGCGCGCCGGCGTCCTCGGCGGTTACAGGCGGAACGGATCCGAGGAGCCGGTCTCGTCGTCGTCGGAGTCCGGCTCTACCCCGGGCCGGCTGCGGGCGCGGCCGCGCACGCGCACCGGCCCCTCGTCACCGAACGGCCCCGTCCCGCCGTCCTGAGCGCGCTCGTCGTCGTCGTCGCGACCGTTGATCTGGCGGCCCTGGCCGTTGGCGTCGGGCTGCTGGCCCGCCGCGGCGAGGTGGGCGTTCATGATGCGCTGATAGTGCTCGGCGTGCTGGAGGAAGTTCTCTGCGGCGACGCGGTCGCCGGCGGCGATCGCGTCCCTGGCGAGCGACTGGTAACGCTCGAAGACGTGGCTGGCGCTGCCCTTGATCTTCACGTCCGGCCCGCTGCTCTCGAAACTCGAGGCGAAACCGTGGCCCTGGCGGCGCCCGCTCCCCCTGCCGCGATGATGGCGTTTGGAGTTCAGACTTTGCTTCATCGGTGTGATACGACCCGAATGATGGGGACGAAATGTCCAGCGCGTCACGCACGCATACCGTATCTCACGGCCAAGCCTTGGATGGCCGGTCAGCGCGACTCATGACAGTCACTGGATGCTGTATGGTTCCCTGCCGGCAAGCGACACCGGAACCACCTACAATATGGACACTAGCGTCCAACAACGCAATGTCCAAGAGTTTTTTGGTTTCCGACCGGCGCCGGCGCGCGGGCGCTGAGACAGCGCGCGATGCCGGCCAGGTCGAGGTGCCGCGCGACCGCGACCAGCCCGGCCAGGCCCAGCAGGCGCGCCACCGCGGCCGCCTGTCCGGCGCCGACCTCGAGCACCGCGACGCCGCCCGGCACCAACAGCCGGCCGAGGTCGGGGACCAGCGCGCGATAGGCGTCGAGGCCGTCGCCGCCGCCGTCGAGCGCGCGGCGCGGCTCGTGGCGCGCGACCTCGGCTGCGAGGTGCGCGATGGCCGCGCTCGGCACGTAGGGCGGGTTGGCGACGACCAGGTCGAACCTCGCGCCCACCGCCCGGCCCCAGTCGCCGACCGCGAAGCGCGCGCGCGCATCGAGCCCCAGCCGGCGCGCATTCGCCCGCGCCAGCGCCACCGCGCCCGGATCGCTGTCGATGCCGAGCCCGCGCGCGCCCGGCCATTCGCTGAGCACGGCGAGCAGCAGGCAGCCCGAGCCGGTGCCGAGGTCGAGCACGGTGCCGGCGCCCGCGCCCGCAGCGAACGCCGCCAGCGCCGCCTCGACCACCGTCTCGCTGTCGGGCCTGGGCACCAGCACCGCAGGCGTGACCGCGAACGAGAGGCTCCAGAACTCGCGCTCGCCCAGGATATAGGCAATCGGCTCGCGCGCGAGACGGCGCCCGACCAGGGCCTGGAAGTCCGCCGCCGCATCAGGCAAGAGCCGGCGATCGGGATCGGCGATCAATTGCCCGGGCGCAAGGCCGCTCGCATGGGCGAGCAACAGCCGCGCCTCGCGCCGCGCATCGGTTGCGGGCAACGCGGCAAGCCGCGCCGCGGCCCGGGCGATCGCCTCGGCGACGGTCGCCGGCGGTCCCGGCCGCGCGCTCACGCCAGTGCCGCCAGCTGGCTCGCCTGATCGTCGGCGATCAGGGCGTCGATGAACTCGTCGAGCGCGGCGCCGTCGATCACCGCGTCGATGTCGTAGTAGCTCATGGCGATGCGGTGGTCGGTCACCCGGCCCTGCGGGAAGTTGTAGGTGCGGATGCGTTCGGAGCGGTCGCCGGAGCCGACCTGCGCGCGCCGGCTCGCGGCACGCTCGGCCTCGCGCCGGCTGCGCTCGCGCTCGTACACGCGCGCGCGCAGGATGCGCATCGCCTTGGCGCGGTTCTTGTGCTGCGACTTCTCGTCCTGCTGCGAGACCACGATGCCGGTCGGCAGATGGGTGATGCGCACCGCGCTGTCGGTGGTGTTCACCGACTGCCCGCCCGGGCCGCTGGAGCGGAACACGTCGATGCGCAGGTCCTTGTCGTCGATGCGCACGTCGACCTCCTCGGCCTCGGGCAGCACCGCCACGGTCGCCGCCGAGGTGTGGACGCGCCCCTGCGCCTCGGTGCGCGGCACGCGCTGGACGCGGTGCACGCCCGACTCGTACTTCAGGCGCGCGAACACGCTCCTGCCCTTGATCGCGGCGACCGCTTCCTTGAAGCCGCCGAGGCCGGTCTCCGACAGGTGCAGGGTCTCGAACCGCCAGCCCTTGATCTCGGCGTAGCGCTGGTACATGCGGAACAGGGTGGCGGCGAACAGCGCCGCCTCCTCGCCGCCGGTGCCGGCGCGGATCTCGAGGATCGCGCTCTTCTCGTCGGCCTCGTCGCGCGGCAACAGCGCCAGGCGCAGCGCGTGATCGAGCTCGCCCTCGCGCGCCCGGCAGCCGTCGAGCTCGGCGGCGGCGAGCGCGCGCATCTCCTCGCCGCCGGCGGCGTCCCTGGCCAGCTCGGCGAGGTCGCGGATCTCGCGCTTGAGCTTGCGCAGCGCCTCGATCTTGGCGACCACCGGCGCGAGCTCGGCGTACTCGCGCGCGAGGCTGACGCGCTGCTCGCTGCTCGGCGCGCCGCCCGCCATCAGCTCGCCGAGCTCGTGATGCCGCTCGACGATGCGGTCCAACTTGGCGTCAAGGTCCATGTCGTGATGTCGTCGGGCCGGCGCTGGCCGCGGCCGCGCGCCGGGGCTCCTTCAGGACGCCACCGGCTCGGCCGCGGGCTCGTCCTCGTCCGCCTCCGCGGCCTCGATCTCGGCCGCCTTGCGCTCGACCAGCTCGACCAGGTGGTCGACCAGGCGGGCGTCGTCGATCTTGTGGTCGGTGACGCCGGACAGATAGACCTGATGGGTGCCCTTGCCGCCGCCGGTCAGCCCGATGTCGGTCTCGCGCGCCTCGCCCGGTCCGTTGACCACGCAGCCGATCACCGACAGGCTCAGCGGCGTCGAGATGTGGGCGAGGCGTTGCTCGAGCAGCTCGACGGTCCTGATCACCTGGAACTGCTGGCGGGCGCAGGACGGGCAGGCGATGATGCTGACGCCGCGGTGGCGCAGGCTGAGCGCCTTGAGCAGCTCGAAACCGACCTTGACCTCCTCGACCGGATCGGCGGACAGCGACACGCGCACCGTGTCGCCGATCCCCGACCACAGCAGCATGCCGAGCCCGATCGAGGACTTGACCGTGCCGCCGCGCAGGCCGCCGGCCTCGGTGATGCCGACGTGGAGCGGATAGTCGCACGCCTCGGCCAGGCCCTGATAGGCGGCCACCGCCAGGAACACGTCCGAGGCCTTGACGCTGATCTTGAACTCGAAGAAGTCGTTGTCCTCGAGGATGCGCGCATGGTCGAGGGCGCTCTCGACCATCGCCTCGGGGCACGGCTCGCCGTACTTCTCCAGCAGGTCGCGCTCGAGCGAGCCGGCGTTGACACCGATGCGCATCGAGCAGCCGTGGTCCTTGGCCGCCTTGACCACCTCGCGCACCCGCTCGGCGGCGCCGATGTTGCCGGGATTGATGCGCAGGCACGCCGCGCCCGCTTGGGCGGCCTCGATCGCGCGCTTGTAGTGGAAATGGATGTCGGCGACGATCGGCACGCCGACCTGGGGCACGATCCGCTTCAGCGCCGCGCTCGACTCGGCGTCAGGGCACGAGATGCGGACGATGTCGGCGCCCGCCGCCTCGAGCGCCTGCACCTGGGCGACGGTGGCGGCCACGTCGGTGGTCGGGGTGTTGGTCATCGACTGGACGCTGATCGGCGCCTCGCCGCCGACCGCGACCGCACCGACACGGATCTGGCGGCTCTTGCGCCGGGCGATGTCGCGATAAGGGCGGACGCTCATCAGCTGGACTCGATCTCGAACCTCGGCCCCGGCGGCCACCCCGGGGGCGGCGGGACTATAGCCAATCGGGCGGGGCGGCGAAAGCCACGCGGCGGGCGGCTCAGCGCTGGCCGACCGTGCCGCCGCTGGCCAGCGCCTCGGGCGTCAGCCGGATCGCGCGCCGCACCGAGCCTTCGGTGCCCAAGGGCGGCGCCGGCACGCCGTCGACCAGCACTTCGAGCCCGCCGGCATTGCCGGTGACCAGGGTCAGGTCGTCGCGGTCGGGAACCAGGAACACGTCGCCCGGGCGCAGGATGCGGGTCAGGATCAGGTCGTTGTTGGCGCCCTGCACCTGCACCCAGGCGTCGGCGCGGGCGCGGATCACGATCCGGGCATCGGCATTGCCCTGGCCGTAGACGCGCGGCTCGTAACCGGCGGCGGGTGCCGCCGGCGGCGGCGGCGGGTCCTCGATCAGGTCGGGCGCGTCCGGGGTCGCGGCCAGCGCGCCGGTGATCACGGTCGCCGACCCGGGGCGGCTGTCGGCGCCGAACGGCGAGGCGC
>DASWHU010000211.1:0-4995 GCA_036398035.1 Alphaproteobacteria bacterium
CCGCCTCGCCGTCGGTGCGCAGCAGCGCGGCATCGACGCCGTCGGCCGAGGTACCGCTCATCAGCCCGAGCGCGAGCACGGCGGCACCGCTCACCCGCTGCCTGCCGCGCCCGGCGCAGCCTCCGTTGCCGCGCGCGCCCGCGTCATGTTAAGCAACCGGCCCGCCCCACGCGCCCCCGCCAGGCCATGACCCAGGTCACGTCGCCCTTCCTGCGCTCCGTCGTCGACCGCGGCTACCTGCATCAGTGCACCGACCTCGAGGGGCTCGATTCGCTCGCCGCCGCCCGCTCCATCGTCGCCTATATCGGCTTCGACGCCACCGCCGACAGCCTGCATGTGGGCTCGCTGGTGCCGATCATGCTGCTCAGGCGCCTGCAGCAGGCCGGCCACAAGCCGATCGTGCTGATGGGCGGCGGCACCACCCGCGTCGGCGACCCGTCCGGGCGCGACGCCAGCCGCAGGCTGCTGTCGGACAAGGACATCGCCCGCAACATCGCCGGCATCCGGCGCACCTTCGAGCGCTTCCTCGCCTTCGGCGACGGCGCGGCGGAGGCGGTGATGATCGACAACGCGGCCTGGCTCAACGAGCTCAACTATCTCGATTTCCTCCGCGACTACGGCAGCCACTTCTCGGTCAACCGCATGCTCGGCTTCGAGTCGGTCAAGCTCAGGCTCGAGCGCGAGCAGACCTTGAGCTTCCTCGAGTTCAACTACATGGTGCTCCAGGCCTACGACTTCGTCGAGCTGGCCCGGCGCCACGACTGCGTCCTCCAGATGGGCGGCTCGGACCAGTGGGGCAACATCGTCTGCGGCGTCGAGCTCGCCCGGCGCATCGACCAGCGCACGCTGTACGGACTGACCGCGCCGCTGATCACCACAGCGTCCGGCGCCAAGATGGGCAAGACCGCGGCCGGGGCGGTGTGGCTCAACCCCGAGCGCCTGTCGGCCTACGGCTACTGGCAGTACTGGCGCAACACCGAGGACGCCGACGTCGGCCGCTTCCTGCGCCTGTTCACCGACCTCGCGCTCGACGAGATCGCGCGGCTCGAGGCGCTCCGGGGCGCCGAGATCAACGACGCCAAGAAGGTGCTGGCGACCGAGGCGACGCGGCTCGCCCACGGCGAGGACGCCGCGCTCGCCGCGGCGCGCACCGCGGCGCAGACCTTCGAGCAGGGCGAGCTCGGCGAGGCCTTGCCCGAGGTCGCGGTGCCGAGCGCCGAGCTCGAGGGGGGCGTCGCCGCCTTCCGGCTGTTCTCGCTCGCCGGGCTGTGCGCGAGCAACGGCGAGGCGCGGCGCCTGATCCGCGGCGGCGGCGCGCGCATCAACGACGTCCTGGTCGAGGCCGAGGACCGTCCGGTCGGCATCGGCGACCTGACCGCCGACGGGGTGATCAAGCTGTCGGCGGGCCGCAAGCGCCACGCGCTGGTGCGCCCGTCCTGACAGCTTTCGAAGCTGTCGCCGGACGGTTCCGTCTTGGTCATTCCCGCGAAAAAGGCTGTGAAGAAATCGCCATCCGGTCCCTTCATCGTCATTCCCGCGGCAGCGGGAATCCAGATTCTTCAATGAGTTACTGGACCCCCGCTTGCGCGCGGGTGACGACATGAGGCGGGGCGGTGGAGTCCGTCACGAGCCCTTGCTCGGCCGGTCGCCGGCGTCAGCGGGCGAGCTTGATGGTCTCGCTCAAGGTCACGCCGAGGCGGTCGTCGAGCACGGTGACCTCGCCGCGCGCGACCATGCGCTTGTTGACGAAGATCTCGATCGGATCGCCGACCTTGCGGTCGAGCTCGAGCACCGCGCCGCGTCCCATCTTCAACAGCTGCGCGACCGGCACCCGGGCGGTGCCGAGCACCGCGGAGATCTCGACCGGCACCTCGTTGAGCGCGCGGTCGGCCTCGCCATTGCCGGGCGCCGTGGCGGCGGGCTCGGGCGCGCCCTCGCCCTCGCCCGCGCCGTCGTCCGGTTGCGCCTCCTCCGCCATCACGCTGCCCCTCGGTCAACTGCCGCCGGGGCCATGGTAATGCGCACTGGTTAACGGAATCTTAGCGGCCGTGGCCGGAGTGCGCGTCAGTGCGCGCTGCGCCCGCCCGGCCAGGGCTCGAGAGGGGTTCCGAGCGGCATCTTGCTGATCAGGTCGCGCAGGATGCCGGGCGCGAGCACGGCAAGCGGGTTGACGAACACGCTCGGCGCCTGGCGCGGGCCCTCGGCGACGAAGGTGGCGGCGAACACGCCCTCGCCCTCGCCGCCGGTCAGGATGTCGCCGATCACCGGAATCCGGCCGAGCGCGGTGTTGAGGAAATAGGCGGGCACGATGGTGCCGGCGAGGTCGATCCAGTCGCGCGCCAGGTCTACCTCGCCCTCCAGGGTGAGCCCGATCGACAGGCCGCGCGCCAGCCCCTCTTTGAGCGTCAGCACGTCGTCCCGGTAGGCGAACTGCGCCTCGAGCCGGTCGAACGGGATGCCGCTGCCCTTGAGCATCTCGAGCGCGCCGGTGATCGAGACCACGTTCAGCAGCTTCGCCAGCACCGGCGCATCGACCATGTGGAAGTCGCTGACCCGGATCGTGCCGGCGAGCGGCGCGTCCGCGCCCGTGTCGTCGATCACGCCCTCGACCGACAGCGCGCCGCCGATCAGGTTGGGCGTGACGTCGAGCGCCTCGAACACCGCGCCGGCATCGTCGGCGGCGACCGAGAACCGGCGCTGGCCCGGCGCGCCGCCCTCGAGGCTGAACGCGACGTCCTTGGCGCGGCCGAGGTCGCAGGTGAAGGCGGCGTCGGTGACATGGGCGCCGTCGAAGCGGGAACGCGCCTCGACCTTGTGCAACACCAGCGCCTCGCCCAGCAGCACGGTATCGACGTTGGCGATCAGGTTGAACGCCCGCGCTGCGCCCGCCGGCTCGTCGCCGGCGCCGGCGAAGTACCGGCGCAGGTCGAGTCTCCGGCCATAGACGGCCACGTCATAGCCTTGGTCCGCACGCACCCGGACCTCGCCGCGCACGTCGGTCGAGCCGGCCACCAGCCGATCGAAGGCGAGCGTCCACAGCCCGGCGCCGTCGCGGCGCGCGGAGCCGGCGGCGGACAAGCCCTCGGCCTGCACGCCGAAGCGCGGAACGCGCGCGATTCCGGAACCGTCCAGCTCCAGCGCGAAGCGCGCCGACGCCGGCTCGCCCGGCGGCTTCCGCCAGTCGAGCACCGGCAAGGCGAGCTGCGCCTGGGTTGCGCCGACGTCCAGCTCTCCGACTCGGCTTCCGTCGCGCAGGTCGTTGATACGTAGCTCGACATCTATTGGCCCGCTTATCTTCTGGTCGGCGAAGCCGAGCCGCGCGCGGGCGGCGTCGTCGAGCCGCGCGGTGACGTCGATCCGGCGCCTGATGTCGGCCTCCGCGGCGAAGGATTCGTGCCAGAAGAACGAGGCCGGCGTTCCGTCGAGCTGCGCCTCGCCGGTCAGGTCGAAGCCGCTGCCGTCGAGCAGGAACGCCGCCTCGCCGCCTGAGATGGCGACGCCCGCCGCCAGCATGCTGAGGCCGCCGGGCTCGATGTCGAGCGCGTGCAGGTCGGCGCCCACCGAGACGCGCACGGCGCCCTCGGGGAGGATCGGCACCATCGGCAGGGCGACGGCGATGTCGCCTTCGGCGCGGCCGCTCACCGCATCGACGTTGATGCCTTGCAGGTACGAGGCCGCAAACGGGGTTCGGGCGAGCCCGGCCAGCGTCTCTGGCAGCGACCCGGAAAAGGCGACCGAGACCTCGGCGCGCCCGCGCCCGGCGTCGTAGCCCTGTAGCTCGACCGTGCCGGCGCGGGCCTCGAGCGGGCCGGAGGCGCCGGACCGGATCTCGGCATGCAGCGCGCCGCCGTCGAAGCGCCCGCCGGCATCGACCCCGGTCACCGGCGGCAGGGTGGGGCTGTAGGCGACGGTCGCGCCCCTGATCTCGAACCGGGCGTCGATCTGGTCGCGCGCCAGCCGCGGCGCGTTCCAGTCGCCCGGGTTGACCGCCAGCCTGAGCGCCAGGCGGTCGACGACGCCCTCGGTCATCCGTTCGCCGACCCAGGCGCGCGCGCCGGCGGCAACGTCGTCCGGCCAGTAGCGGCCGATCTCGGCGACCGGCACGCCGCGGAGCTCGACCTCCGCGGTCAGCTCGGGCGCCCGCCAGTCGCCGACGGCCTGGCCGGCCATCGTCGCGGTCGGGCCGCCGAAGTCGATATAGAGCTCGTCCATCGCCAGCCGGGCGAGCCCGTCGGTGAGCACGCCGCGCGCCTGCACCAGCGCGACGTCGCGCCCGGCGTCGATGCCGAGCACGTCCGACAGCGCGATCCTGCCGGCGCCGCCCACCAGGTCGAAGGCGACCTCGCGCAGGCTGCCGTCGCCGCTTCCGACCAGGTCGAGGCGGCCGCCGACCGGCAGGTCGAACCGCGCCAACGGCGCCAGCGCATCGGCCAGGCCGGCGAGCTTCGCCGGGTTCAGCTCGGAGAAGGTCAGGCCGACCTTGGCCAGGCGGCCGCCGCTGTCGTAGTCGGCGCTGGCGGTGACGTCGACCAGCTGGTCGGCGACCTCGAGCTTCAGGATCGCGCCGGCGAGCAGTCCGCCGGTGCGGCGCTCGATCTTCAGCCGCGCGGCGGGCGCGGTCCATTCCACGCCCAGCCTTTGGTCGCGGATGACCAGCCGCGAATCGACGATGCTGAGCTCGCTGAGGTAGCTGGCGGCACTGCCCGGCTCGGGCGACAGCACGAACATCTGCAACAGCGCCTCGGCGATGCCCCGCTGGCGGCCGTCGCCCTCGGCGCCGAAGTCGAGGTCGAGGCGGCCGTCCGCGGTGCGTACCAGGCGCACCCCGGCACCAAAGACGTCGAGCCGGGTCGGCGCGATCAGGCCGCGGGCGAGCGCCGGCAGGCTGAGCCCGATCGCCATCTCGGGCACGCCGGCAAGCGCGCCGCCGTCGGTGGCAATCGCGCGCACGCCGCGCGCGCGGATGTCGATGGCGCGCTCCCAGCCGGCCCAGGT
>DASWHU010000212.1:0-4762 GCA_036398035.1 Alphaproteobacteria bacterium
CCTCGGGGCGCACGCCCATGGTGTGCGGCCTCGGCACCGAGCTCGCGTTCAAGAAGCGCAAGGTGCGCTACCTGTCGTTCGACACGCTGATCGAGATCTCGGACCAGTACCGCACCCGGCCGCCCGACGCGGCGCTGCCGCCGATCGGCCCGTGGGGGCCCAAGAACATCTTCTACTGGCCGTGGTTCGAGGCCGAGACCCTGATCATCGACGACATCAGCCCGATCATCGGCGCGGCGATGCGCGAGTTCGGCCCCGACACCTTCGAGAAGATCCTCACCACCGGGCTCGCCGGGGCGGCCGCTGAGCTGAGGTCGCGCGACACCATCTGGGTGTTCGGCGTCGAAAGCGCCGACATATCGTTCAAGCTGGCGCGGCCGGGCGAGGAGATCGCCTTGCGCTACGCTCGCGACATCCAGGCGTTCTGCCACGCGGAGTCGCCGCCGCTGGTGGTGCGGCTGCCCCCGGCCGAGACCCGCATGGAGTGACCGGACCGGCGCCGGCGGCGCGCGCCGACCGGCCGGTTCGGGTTGTGCGCGCGCGCACGCCTCTGCCATGCTCGCCCGGTGAGCGACGGCCGGGCCAAGCCATGTCGGTGACCGCACCGCAGACGGACGCCGCGCCCGCCATCGCGGGCGAGGACATGGAGGCGCGCGTGCTCGCGCTGGTGCGCGGCCTCGCGCGCGAGCTGCACCCGGAGCGCGCCGATGTCGCCGCGCTCACCCTCGACGCCGCGCTCGACCGCGACTTCGGCATCGACAGCCTGGCCCGCGCCGAGCTGCTGGCGCGACTCGAGCGCGCTTTCGCCGTCGGCCTGGCGGAGGACGCGGTGATGGACGCGGAGACCGCGCGCGACCTGCTGGCCGCGATCGCGCGCGCGCGCCCTCCCGCGCGCGCGTCGCTGCCGGCGGCGCCGCTTGCGACCGGCGAGGCCGAGGTGGTGCCGCGCGCGGCGGCGACCCTGCTCGAGGTGCTTGCCTTTCACCGTGCCAGCCATGCTGCGCGCGTGCACGTGCGCCTGGTCGGCACCGAGGCGGCCGAGCGCGCGCTGACCTACGACGAGCTCGCGCAAGGCGCCGAGGCGATCGCCGCGGGCCTGCTCGAGGCCGAGGTCGCGCCGGGCGAGATCGTCGCGCTGATGCTGCCGACCGGGGGCGACTTCTTCCGCTGCTTCCTCGGCGTGCTGATTGCCGGCTGCGTGCCGGCGCCGCTCTATCCGCCGGCCAGGCGCGCGCATGTCGCGGAGCACCTGCTGCGCCAGGCGGCAATCGTGAGAAACGCGCGCGCGCCACTGCTGGTGACCACCGACGAGGCGCTCCGCTTCGGCCACCTGTTGCAGGCGCAGGCCGAGAGCTTGCGCCATGTGGTGACGCCGGAGGCGCTGGCCCGCCCCGGCGCCGCCCCGCCGTGGCCGCGCCTCGCCCCGACGGCGCCGGCGCTGGTCCAGTACACCTCGGGCAGCACCGGCGACCCCAAGGGCGTGGTGCTGAGCCATGCCAACCTGCTCGCCAACATCCATGCGCTGGCGGGCGCGCTCGACGCCGGGCCGCACGACGTGGTGGTCAACTGGCTGCCGCTCTACCACGACATGGGGCTGATCGGGCACTGGCTCGGCAGCCTCACCTATGCTTGCCCGATGGTGTGCATGCCGCCGCTTCATTTCCTGGCCAGGCCCGAGCGCTGGCTGCGGGCGATCTCGGACCACGGCGGCACCTTGTCGGCCGCGCCCAACTTCGCCTACGAGCTGTGCGCCGCGCGCGTGCGCGAGGGGGCGCTCGACGGCCTCGACCTGTCGAGCTGGCGCATGGCCGGGTGCGGCGCCGAGGCGGTGAGCGCCTCGACCATCGCGCGCTTTGCCGCACGCTTCGCGCGCTGGGGCTTCAGGCCTTCGGCGATGACGCCGATGTACGGCCTCGCCGAGAGCGCGGTCGCGGTCACCGTCTCGCCTCTCGGCCGCGGCCCGCGCATCGACCGCGTCCGCCGCGATTCGCTCGCCCGCGGCAACCGCGCCGAGCCCGCCGGCGGCGCGGAGCCGGCGGTCGAGGTGGTCGGCTGCGGGCTGCCGATCGCCGGCCACCAGGTGCGCATCGTCGGCGCCGCCGGCGCCGAGGCCGGCGAGCGCGAGGTCGGCCGGATCGAGTTCCAGGGGCCGTCCTGCACCGCCGGCTATCTGCGCGCTGCGGCCAAGACCGCGGCGCTGTTCCACGGCGCCTGGCTGGAGTCGGGCGACTTGGGCTACATCGCCGACGGCGAGCTGTTCGTCACCGGGCGCGCCAAGGACGTGATCGTGCGCGCCGGGCGCAACCTGTACCCCGAGGAGATCGAGGCCGCGGTCGGCGCGCTGGCGGAGGTGCGCACGGGCCGGGTGGCGGCGTTCGCCGCGCCCGATCCCGCGACCGGCAGCGAGCGGCTGATCGTGCTCGCCGAGACGCGGCTCACCGATTCGGGCCGGCGCGCCGCGCTCGCCGCGCGGGTGCGCGAGCTGGTCGCCGAGCTCGCCGAGCTGCCGCCGGACGAGGTGGTGCTGGCGCGGCCCGGCACGGTGCTCAAGACCAACAACGGCAAGCTCCGCCGCGCCGCCTGCCGGCGGCTCTACGAGGCCGGACGGCTCGATCGCCCGCCGCCGGCGCCGTGGCGCCAGGCGCTCGCCGTCGTCCAGGCGAGCCTTGGCCCGGCCTGGCGGCGGGCGCGGGCCGCGGCCGCCGCGCTCGCCTATGCGGCGTGGTTCCAGGCGGTCTATCGCGGTCTTGCGCCGGTGGTGTGGCTGCTGGTGGTGGCGCTGCCCGCGACTGGGGCGAGGCGCCGGCTGCTGCGGTCGGCGGCGCGGCTGATGATGCGCGCCCTCGGCCTCGGCCCGGCGGCGGTCGGCCTTGCCAACCTGCCGCGGATGGGCGCCCACGTGATCGCGGCCAATCACGCGAGCTATCTCGATTCGTTGGCGCTGATCGCCCTGCTGCCGCCGCGCTACGGCTTCGTCGCCAAGCGCGAGCTCGGCGAGGGGGCGGTCTCGGGGCTGTTCCTGCGCCGGCTCGGCGCGCTGTTCGTCGACCGGCTCGATCCGCGCGCGGGGCCCGAGGACCTTGCCCGGATGGTGGCGGCGCTCGGCGCCGGCGCGGCGCTGGTGGTCTATCCCGAGGGCACCTTCGACCGCCGGCCGGGCCTGCGCCCGTTCCACCTCGGTGCCTTCGCCGCCGCCGCCAAGGCGGGCGTGCCGGTGGTGCCGGTCGCCATCCGCGGCTCGCGCGCGGTGCTGCGCGGCGACAGCCGCTTCGCCCGCCGCGGCCGGATCACGGTGACCGTGCACCAGCCGATCGCGCCCGCGGGCGCGGACTGGGCCGAGGCCTTGCGGCTCCGCGACCTCGTCCGGGCGGCGCTGCTCAGAAGCTGCGGCGAGCCCGACCTGATCTTCGAGCCCGCGCGCGTCCCGGACCGATGACCGCCTGCGAACAGCTTGATCGGCCCCCGCCCGATGCCGCTATAATGGCCGGGCTCCTGCGGCGAGGATCGACGAGGACGGTGATGCCATGAAGCTCTGCGAGCGGATGCTGCCGGCGGTTGCGGCGACACTGGCATTTGCCGGGACCGAGGCTTTGGCGCAGGATGAGGAACGCTACCGCTACGTATATGGACATCCATCCATGATGGGCGATTGGGGCTGGGGCGGCATGATCTTCGGTCCGTTGCTGGGACTGCTCTATATCGGGCTGATCGTGGTCGCGGTGATCTTCGTCGTGCGCTGGCTGGGCGGCGAGCTCGGCCACCGGCCGGGGGGGCGCGCGCGCCCGGCGCTGCAGATCCTCGAGGAGCGCTTCGCCCGCGGCGAGATCGACCAGGAGGAGTTCGAGCAGCGCAAGCGCCTGCTGTCCGAGTGACCGCTCAGCCGGCGACCAGGTCGACCAGCCAATAGGTCAGCGCCGGAAAGGCGACGATCAGCGCGACGCGCACCACCTCGGACAGGATGAACGGCACCGCGCCCCGGAACACCGCGCGCGTCGGCACGCCGTCCGCGAGGCTCGAGATCACGAACAGGTTGAGCCCGACCGGCGGGGTGATCATGCCGAGCTCGACCACGATCAGGGTGAGCACGCCGAACCACAGCGCCTGGTGGGTCGCCTCCAGGCCGAAGTCGAGCGCCATGAACGCCGGGAAGATGGTCGGCACCGTCAACAGGATCATCGACAGCGAGTCCATGACGCAGCCGAGCGCGAGATAGAGCGCGATCAGCACCGCGAGCACCAGCCACGGTGCCAGGCTCGAGGCGCCCACCCAGTCGGCGGCGAGCACCGGGATGCGGGTGAGCGCGAGCGCGACGTTGAACAGGTCGGCGCCGAACAGGATGGCGAAGATCATCGCGCTCGCCGACGCGGTGGCGACCGCCGCGGCGAGCATCGCCCGGGGCGTCAGCGCGCCGAGCGCGAGCGCGAGCGCCGCCATCAGCACCACCCCCACCGAGGCGCCCTCCGAGGGCGTGAAGTAGCCGCCGTAGATGCCGCCGATGGCGATCGCGAAGATCGCCACCACCTGCCACACGCGTTTCAGCGCACGCAGGCGCGCGCGCATGGGAAGGCGTGCGCCGGCCGGCCCTTCGTCGGGAAACAGGCGCACGTAGAGCGCGATCGCAACCATGAAGCCGAGCACCGCGAGCAGCCCCGGCACGGTCGCGGCGAGGAACAGCTTGACGATGTTCTGCTCGGTGAGCACGGCGTAGATCACCAGGATGATCGACGGCGGGATCAGGATGCCGAGGGTGCCGCCGGCGGCG
>DASWHU010000213.1:0-14111 GCA_036398035.1 Alphaproteobacteria bacterium
TCGGACGTGGCGACCACGCTCGAGGGGCTCGGCCGCGAGCTCGGCATCTCGAAGGAACGGGTGCGCCAGATCGAGGCGCGGGCGATGGCCAAGCTGCGCCGCATCCTCAGCCAGCGCGTCGGCGAGCAGGCGACGGTCTGAGGCCGCCGCCGCCTCAGCCCGACGCCAGCTCGCGGCTGCGCTCGGTGGCGGCGGCGACCGCGCGCGTCATCAGCGCCTCGAGCCCGTCCGCGGCCATCAGCACGTCGAGCGCGGCGGCGGTGGTGCCGCCGGGGCTGGTGACGTTGCGGCGCAGCGTCTCGGCGCTGTCCTCCGAGCGCCAGGCGAGCTCGCCGGCGCCGGTGACGGTGGCGCGCGCGAGCCGGGCGGCAAGATCGGGCGCTAACCCGACCGCGACCCCGGCGGCGGCCAGGCACTCGATCATCAGGAACACGTAGGCCGGGCCGCTGCCCGACAGGCCGGTGACCGCGTCCATGAGGGCCTCGTCGCCGATCCAGGCGACCTCGCCGACCGCTTCAAGCAGCTCCGTGCACAGCGCGATCTGCTCGGCGCCGACGCGCGCATTGGCGACCGCGACGGTGATGCCGCGGCCGACCGCGGCCGGGGTATTGGGCATCGCCCGCACCACCGCGGCCTGCGCCCCCAGCCGCTGCTCGAACAGCGCGAGCCGGGTGCCGGCGGCGATCGACAGATATACCGGCGCCGGGCCCTTGGCGCCCGCGGGGCGGCGATAGTCCGCGACCACGCCCGCGATCACCTGCGGCTTGACCGCGAACACCACCACCGCCGGCGCCTGCCCGCCGTCGAGCGCGGCCGGCGAGTCGATGACCGTCACGCCGTGGCGGCCGAGCGCACGCGCGGCGTCCGCGGCGGGCTCGACCACCACCACCTCGCCGGCCGCGATGCCGCCCTTGCCCAGCCAGCCGGCGAGCAGCGCGCCGCCCATCTTGCCGCCGCCGACCAGGACGACGCGCGCCGCCACCGCTCAGGCTTCGCCGACCGGGTCGACCAACGCCGCCGCGATCGCCTGGTCGGCGTCCTTGCCGGCCCAGATCACGTACTGGAACGCCGGGTAGAAGCGGTCGCACTCGCTGCGGGCGGCGTCGATCAGGTCATCGAGCACCGCCGCGCTGATCTTCCCCTCGCTGCCGGCGATCACCGTGTGCCGGAAGGTCGGCCAGCCCTCGTCCGCCCACAGCTCGAAATGGCCCACCCATAGCCGCTGGTTGATCTTGGCCAGCAACGGATAGACCGCTTGGCGCCGTTCCGCCGGCACGCGCATGTCGAGCGCGCAGGTGAAGATCATCGAGCGCGTCTCCTCGCGGCGGGCGAACCACATGTGGATGTCGCACCATTGGCCCGGCATCTGGACCGCGAGCTCGTTCTCGCCCTGGCGCTCGAAATTCCAGTCGTTGGCCGCGACCAGCTCCTCGACCAGGTCGATCGGATTGCCGGCGGGCTCGAGCTCGAGGAAGGCTATCCTGGCCAACGCGGCGTCCTAGCCAGCGGCCCGCATGAGCCGCGGGCGACGCACCCGCGCAGCAAAGGCCGCGAACGACCTACGCCCCATCTTGTGGTGTTCGAAGGCCGATCCCACAATGGACGGTAGACTGCCAGAACCGCCCAAGGTGCGCAAGCGGCATGCGCGGCGCCGGGCGGGGACCCTAAGCCTTATTGTCCTCGGCCTTGCCCGCGTCCTTGGCCGCGCCCTTGCCCGCGGCACGCCGGCGGGCGCCGGCTTCGAGCACCGCCAGGCGTTGCTCGAGCGCGGCGAGCCGCTCGGCGAGCACCTCGGCCTGCTCGCGCGCCGTCGCCGCCAGCGCCTGCACCGCCTCGAACTCGTCGCGCCGGACCAGGTCCATGTTCGCGGCCAGGCGCTCGGCGTGCGCGCGCAAGCGCGCCTCCGCCTCCTCGCGCAGCGCCGCCAGCGAGGACATCGCGCCGCCCGCCATGCGCGACAGGTCGTCGAGCAGTTTCGAGTCTCTTTCCATGCCGGTCACCTCCGAGTTGCGCGCCTATATCAGGTAATCAGCGGGGCGCGTGCCCGCAACGCCACGTCCTTGTCGCCCCATGCCCGGACCCCTATAACGCGCACCATGATCGTGGTCACCGGCGGCGCCGGCTTCATCGGCTCGAACCTGGTCGCCGCGCTCGCCGAGCGCGAGATCTTCGAGGTGGTGGTGTGCGACACCTTCGGCGACGGTGACAAGTGGCGCAACCTCGCCCGCCACGAGGTCGCCGACATCGTGGCGCCCGAGCACCTGTTCCGCTTCCTGATCAATCGCGCCCGGCGCGGCGACGGCTGGGGCCGGGTCGAGGTGGTGGTCCATCTCGGCGCCAACTCCTCGACCACCGAGACCGACGTCGATGCGATGCTGCGCCAGAACTTCGGCTTCTCGATGACCTTGTGGCGGCTGTGCACCGAGCACCGGGTGCGCCTGATCTACGCCTCGTCGGCGGCGACCTACGGCGACGGCGGCGCCGGCTTCGACGACGATGCGCGCGCCGACGCCCTCGCCCGCCTGCGCCCGCTCAACCCTTATGGCTGGAGCAAGCACCTGTTCGACCGCCGCGCGGTGCGCCTGGCGGCGAGCGCGGACACGCGGCCGCCGCAATGGGTCGGGCTCAAGTTTTTCAACGTCTACGGCCCGAACGAGTACCACAAGGGCGCGATGCAGAGCGTGGTGGCGCAGAAGTTTCCGCTCGCCCGCGCCGGCAAGCCGGTGACCCTGTTCCGCTCGTGCGATCCAGACTACGCCGACGGCGGCCAGATGCGCGACTTCGTCTATGTGCGCGACTGCGTCGAGGTGATGATGTGGCTGCTCGACCACGCCGAGGTCTGCGGCCTGTTCAATGTCGGCACCGGGCGGGCGCGCAGCTTCCTCGACCTCGCCCGCGCGCTCCAGCGCGCCCTCGGCGCCGACGAGCGCATCGAGTTCATCGACATGCCCCAATCCCTGCGCGCGCAGTACCAGTACTTCACCGAGGCGCGCATCGACCGGCTCAGGCGCGCCGGCTACGATGCCCCGTTCACCACCCTCGAGGCCGGGGTTGCCGACTACGTGGCCAACTACCTGGCGACCGACGACCCATACCGGTGAGCGGCGTGCTGGCGTTCGCCGCGCTTAGCTTTCCCGACATCGACCCGGTGGCGATCCAGCTCGGGCCGGTGGCGATCCGCTGGTACGCGCTCGCCTACATCGCCGGCCTGGCGCTGGGCTGGGGCTATGTGCGCCGGCTGGCGCAGACCGGCGTCGCCGCGTTCACCAAGGCCGAGGTCGACGACCTCTTGTTCTGGGTCGCGCTGGGAGTGATCCTGGGCGGGCGGCTGGGCTACGCGCTGTTCTACCGGGCCGACCACTACCTCTCGAATCCATTGGAGCTGGTCATGCTATGGCGCGGCGGCATGTCGTTCCACGGCGGGCTTCTGGGCGTGGTGGTGGCGCTGGCCTGGTTCGCCCGCCACCGCCGCCGGCCGCTGCTCGCGGTCGCCGACGCGGTCGCGGTGGCGATCCCGATCGGGCTCCTGTTCGGGCGCCTGGCCAACTTCATCAACGGCGAGCTGTATGGACGGATTGCCGATGCCGACTTGCCGTGGTCGATGATCTTCCCCACCGGCGGCCCGTTCCCGCGCCATCCGAGCCAGCTCTACGAGGCCGGGCTCGAGGGCCTGGCGCTGTTCGCCGTGCTTGCCTGGCTGGTGCACCGGCAGGGCGCGCTCGACCGGCGCGGGCTGGTTACCGGCACCTTCCTGGTCGGCTACAGCATCGCGCGCGCAGCCGGCGAGCTGTTCCGCGAGCCCGACGCCCATATCGGCTTCCTGATCGGGGGCATGACCATGGGCCAGTTCCTGTCGATCCCGATGCTGCTGTTCGGCGCCTGGCTGATCCTGCGCGCGCGCCCGGCGGCGCGCAACGCGGGATGACCGCGCTCGGCGCGCGCATCCGCCGGCGCATCCGCCTTGGCGGGCCGATCACGCTCGCCCAATACATGGCCGAGGCGCTCGCCAACCCGGCCGACGGCTATTACGGCGGCGAGGCCGGCGGGGCGGTGATCGGCGCGCGCGGCGATTTCGTCACCGCGCCCGAGATCAGCCAGATGTTCGGCGAGCTGATCGGCCTGTGGTGCGCCGAGATGTGGCGCCGGATGGGTGCGCCCGACCCGGTGCGGCTGGTCGAGCTCGGCCCCGGGCGCGGCACGCTGATGGCAGATGCGCTGCGCGCCGCGGCGACGGTGCCGGCGTTGCGCGCCGCGCTCCGCATCCATCTGGTCGAGACCAGCCCGCGGCTGCGCGCGCGCCAGGCCGAGACGCTCGCCGGCAGCGGCGCCGACTGGCACGACAGCCTGGCCGATGCGCCCGACGGGCCGCTGCTGCTGGTCGCCAACGAGTTTTTCGACGCCCTGCCGATCCATCAGTTCACCGCCACCGCCGCGGGCTGGCGCGAGCGCCTGGTCGGCGTCGCCGGCGACGGCCGCCTCGCGCTCTGCGCGGCCCCGGGCGCGACCCCGGCGCTGGCGCTGCTCGACCGCTTGGGCGTCGAGCCGGTGCCGGGCGCGGTCGCCGAGCTGTGCCCGGCCGGGATCGCGCTCGCCGCCACCATCGGCGCGCGCGTCGCGGCCGAGCGCGGGGCGGCGCTGATCATCGACTACGGCGCCGGCGGCGCGCTCGGCGGCAGCGTCCAGGCGGTGCGCGCGCATCGCGTCGTCGCGCCATTGGCCGAGCCGGGCGCGGCCGACCTCAGTGCCCATGTCGACTTCGCCGCGCTGGCGCGCGCGGCGCGCGAGGCCGGGGCCGCGGTGCATGGGCCGGTGGCCCAGGGCGCGTTCCTGCGCGCGCTGGGGCTCGAGGCCCGTGCCGCGCGGCTCGCGCGCCGGGCGACTCCCGCGCAGCAGGCCGCGCTCGCGGCGGCTTGCGCGCGCTTGGCCGGCGATGACCAGATGGGCGCGCTGTACAAGGTGCTGGCGATCGCGCATCCGGCGTTGCCGACGCCAGCGGGGTTCGGCGAGGAATGAGCGCGCGGGCGCTGACCGATGCCGGCCTCGCCGCCGCCCCGGGCGTCGCGCACGGATTCTTCACCCGCCGGGGCGGCGTGTCGGCGGGGGTGTACGGCTCGCTCAACTGCGGCCTCGGCTCGGGCGACGCCGGCGCGGCGGTGGCCGAGAACCGGGCCCGCGCCATGGCCGCATTGCGCCTCGGGCCAGAGGCGCTGGTCACCGGCTACCAGGTCCACGGCATCGAGGTGCGCATTATCGACGGCAACGAAACGGCTGGCGAAAGGCGCGCGCGGCGCCACACCGACGCCGCCGTCACGAGCGCGCCCGGCATCGCGCTCGGCGTGCTGACCGCGGACTGCGCGCCGGTGCTGCTGGCCGACCCGGAGGCGCGCGTGATCGGCGCCGCCCACGCCGGCTGGCGCGGCGCGCTGGCCGGGGTGGTCGAGGCAACGGTGGCGGCAATGGAGCGCCTGGGCGCCAGCCGCGGCGCTATCGTTGCCGCGATCGGCCCGTGCATCGCCGCCGAGTCCTACGAGGTCGGGCCCGAATTCCCGGCCCCGTTCCTGGCCGACGACGCGGCGAGCGCGCGCTTCTTCGCGCCGCGCCGGTCGGGCGGGCGGCTGTCGTTCGACCTTGCCGGCTACCTCGCCTGGCGGCTCGGCCGGCTCGGGCTCGGCGAGGTCGGCGCGACCGGCGGCGATACCTGTGCCGATGACGCCGCCTTCTTCAGCTACCGGCGGGCGTACCGCCGCGGCGAGACCGATTACGGCCGGCTGCTGTCGGCGATCGCGCTCGAGTCCTGACGCGGGGCCGCGATGCCGTACCTGGTGTGGTTCGTGACCCTGCTGATCGTCGCCCTGGTGGCGAGCTGCGTGCTGGCCGCGTGCCAGCCGGTGCCGCGGCCGTTCCAGCCCGAGACCAAGTCCGCCGCCGACTTCGCCGGCTTCACCGGCGTCGCCGACAAGCTGGGGATCTTCGTCGCCGGTATCGACAACGCGCCGGCCGGGCTCGACCGGGCGGTGGTGGGCGCGCTGGTCGAGGGCCTGCACAGCCGCGACATCGCCGCCAGCGACCGGGTCGCCAACCGGGCGAGCTACCTGCTGATCGGCACCGCGCGCCCCGATGCGCCCGACGGGCTGGTCATCGCCTGGCGGCTGATCGATTCCGACGGCCTGGTGATCGGCCTGGTCGACCAGCACCTGGGCGTCGACGATGCCGCCTGGAGGCGCGGCGATCCGGCGCTGGCGGCGGCAATCGCGGACCAGGCGGCGCCGCGGCTGGCGGCGGTGATCGCCGATGCCGCCCCGGCCGGGCCGGCGCCGCGGCTGCCATCGCCGGGCGCGGTGATCCTGGCCGAGGTCGAGGGCGCGCGCGGCGACGGCGATGCCGAGCTCACCCGCGCCATGCGCGCGGCGCTCGAGCGCCTCGGCATCGCGGTCGTGGACACCCCCGGCGCCGCGCACCCGATCGTCCGCGGCCAGGTGCTGCGCCGGCCCCGCGGCGCCGACGAGCTGGTCGAGATCCGCTGGTCGGTGGAGGCGCCGGACGGCGGCGAGCTCGGCCGGATCGGCCAGAGCAACCTGGTGCCCGCGGGCAGCCTCGACGGCGACTGGGGGCCGGTCGCGCGGGCGGTCGCGGACGGCGCCGCGGAGGGCGTGCGGGCGCTGCTCGACGAGCTCGCGCACGCGCCCAAATAGGCGCGCCGGCCGCCGGTGTGCGGCGTTTACACCTTGGGGCCGGCTTGTTACAGTCCGCCGCCCTTCGCGGGCCAGTCAGCTTGGAGATGCGGGCGCCGGGTCGGGCGCGCGGCCAGGACGTCATGAAGATCGTCGCCGGGAACAGCAACCGGCCGCTGGCCGAGGCGGTCGCGGCGTTCTGTAACTTGCCGCTGGTCAATGCCAGCATCCGCCGGTTCTCGGACCAGGAAGTGTTCGTGGAGATCCACGAGAACGTCCGCGGCGAGGACATGTTCCTGGTCCAGTCGACCTCGTACCCGGCCAACGACAACCTGATGGAGCTGCTGGTCACGCTCGATGCGCTGCGCCGCGCCTCGGCGCGCCGGATCACCGCCGTGGTGCCCTATTTCGGCTATGCCCGCCAGGACAGGAAGCCCGGGCCGAGGACGCCGATCTCGGCCAAGCTGGTGGCCAACCTGATCACCGTCGCGGGCGCCGACCGGGTGCTGACCATGGACCTCCATGCCGGCCAGATCCAGGGCTTCTTCGACATCCCGGTCGACAACCTCTACGCCGCGCCGGTGATGATCGCCGACATCAAGCAGAACTTCTCCGGCGACAAGCTGGTGGTGGTCTCGCCCGACGTCGGCGGCGTGGTGCGCGCGCGGGCGCTGGCCAAGCGGATTGACGCCGATCTCGCCATCGTCGATAAGAGGCGCGAGCGTGCCGGCGTCTCCGAGGTGGTCAACATCATCGGCGAGGTCGACGGGCGGCGCTGTCTTCTGGTCGACGACATCGTCGATTCCGCGGGCACCCTGTGCAATGCGGCAGTCGCGCTCAAGGACAACGGCGCGACCACGGTGATGGCCTACGTCACCCATGGCGTGCTGTCGGGCGGGGCGGTGGCGCGGGTCGCCTCCTCTGAGCTCGAGGAGCTGGTCATCACCGACACCATCCAGGCGACCGAGGCGGTGCGGGTGGCGAACAACGTCCGGATGCTGTCGATCTCGCAGCTGATGGCCGAAGCGATGCGCCGGATAAGCGAGGAGAGCTCGGTCTCGAGCCTGTTCGACTGACACGTGAGCGGAAAGTTCTAAGGAGCAAGTAGAATCATGGCCGACAGTCTGATCATCAGCGCCGAGCCGCGCGCGGCGGCGGGCAAGGGCGCGGCGCGGGCGACGCGCCGGGCCGGGCGCGTGCCGGCGGTGGTCTACGGCCGCGGCGAGCAGCCGATCGCGGTCTCGGTCGACCGCCACGAGCTTGCCCAGGAGTACCGCCGGGGCGGCTTCTTCAGCCGCCTCTACGACCTCAAGCTCGGCGAGGAGAACGTCCGCGTGCTGCCGCGCGAGGTCCAGTCGGACCCGGTGACCGACGCGCCGCTGCACGTCGACTTCCTGCGCCTTGCGGCCGACAGCCGGATCGACGTCGACGTGCCGGTGATGTTCATCAACGACCTGGAGTCGCCCGGCCTGCGCCGTGGCGGCGTGCTCAACGTGGTCCGCCACGTGGTCGAGCTCAACTGCCGCGCGGACTCGATCCCGGAATCGATCACGGTCGACCTGACCGGCCTGCAGATCGGCGACTCGGTGCACATCAGCGCCATTGCGCTGCCCGAGAACGTGCGCACCACCATCGCCGGGCGCGACTTCACTATCGCCACCGTCGCCGCGCCGACGGTGGTCGCCGAGGAGGCCGCCGCCGAGGCGGCCGAGGCGGCGGAGGGCGAGGCGGCGGTGCCCGAGGGCGAGGCGGCGGCGCCCGAGGCCGGCGAGCCGGCGCCCAAGGAGGAGTCGCGCGAGCGTTAGGCGAGGGCGCCTTCGCCGCCCGCGCGCGGGCCCTGTGCTGCTGTTCGTCGGCCTCGGCAATCCGGGCCCGAGCTATGCCTGGAACCGCCACAATGTCGGCTTCATGGCGCTCGACGGCATGGTCCAGCGCTACCGCTTCGCCGCCTACCGGGCGCGCTTCCACGGCCTGCTCGCCGACGGCCGGATCGACGGCGAACGGGTGATCGCGCTCAAGCCCACCACCTACATGAACCGGTCGGGCATCGCGGTCTCGCAAGCGGCGCAGTTCTACAAGCTCGCCGGCGCGGACGTGGTGGTGATCCACGACGAGATCGACCTCGCCCCGGGCAAGGTACGGGTCAAGACCGGCGGCAGCAGCGCCGGGCACAACGGCCTGAAGAGCATCGACGGCCATTTCGGCAAGGACTACCGGCGGGTGCGCATCGGCATCGGCCATCCCGGCGATCCGCGCCGGGTCGAATCCTACGTGCTTCAGGACTTCGCCAAGGACGACCTCGCCTGGCTCGACCCGGTGCTCGACGCGGTCGTCGACTCGGCGCCCTATCTGGTGCGCGGCGACGATGCCGGGTTCATGAACCGGGTGGCGATGCTGACCCGGCCGCCGGCGCGCGAGCGCCCGGCCCGCGGCGACGGCGGCGATGGGGTTTAGGTGCGGCATCGTCGGCCTGCCCAACGTCGGCAAGTCGACCCTGTTCAACGCGCTTTCCGGCACCGCGGCGGCGGCGGCCGAGAACTACCCGTTCTGCACCATCGAGCCCAATGTCGGGCGGGTGCCGGTGCCGGATGCGCGGCTCGAGCGCATCGCCGCGCTGGCCAAGGCGCCGCGGACGGTGCCGACCTGGCTCGACTTCGTCGACATCGCCGGCCTGGTCGCGGGCGCAAGCCGCGGCGAGGGGCTGGGCAACCAGTTCCTCGGCCACATCCGCGAGGTCGACGCCATCGCCCACGTGCTGCGCTGCTTCGAGGGCGAGGGCGTCGCCCATGTCGCCGGCCGCGTCGACCCCTGCGCCGACGCCGAGATCGTCGACACCGAGCTGATGCTCGCCGACCTCGACAGCCTGGAGCGGCGCCTGGACGGGCTGGTCAAGCGCGCGCGCGGCGGCGATGCGGAGGCGAAGGCGATGCTGGCGCTGGCCGAGCGCGCCGCGGCGGCCTTGCGCGCCGGTCAGCCCGGGCGCGGCCTCGAGGTCGCGCGCGAGCAGCGCCGCTGGTGGCGCGAGCTGCAGCTGTTGACCGCCAAGCCGGTGCTGTACGTGTGCAACGTCGATGAGGCGAGCGCCGCCACCGGCAACCGACATTCCCGCGCGGTCGAGGCGATGGCCCAGGCCGCGGGCGCCGAGGCGGTGGTGATCTCGGTCGCGATCGAGGCGGACATCGCCCAGCTCGCCGACGCCGCCGAGCGGCGCGCGTTCCTCGACAGCCTCGGGCTTGCCGAGCCCGGGCTCGCACGCCTGATCCGCGCCGGCCACCGGCTGCTCGGCCTGATCACCTTCTTCACCGCCGGGCCCAAGGAGGCGCGCGCCTGGACGGTGCCGGCGGGGACCACCGCCCAGGCGGCGGCGGGCGGGATCCACACCGACTTCGCGCGCGGCTTCATCTGCGCCGAGACCATCTCGTGCGCCGACTACCTCGGCGCCGGCGGCGAGCAGGCGGCGAAGGACGCCGGGCTGATGCGCCAGGAGGGCCGCGACTACGTGGTCCGCGACGGCGACGTGATCCGCTTCCGGTTCAACGTTTGAGGCCGGCGGCGCGATTGAACGGCGGGCGCGAAACGGCTAAGACCACGGGGCCGTCGGGCCGCCGGGGACAGGCGCAGGGGAGCAGCGAGAGATGAGTGAGATCAAGGGCAAGTTCGTCGAGCTCAATGCCGCCGACGACCACCGCTACCAAGCCTACCACGTCGAGGCCGGCGGCGAGCACGGCCGCCGCGGCGGGCTGGTGGTGGTGCAGGAGATCTTCGGCGTCAACAGCCACGTCCGCAGCGTCGCCGACGGCTTCGCCGCCCAGGGCTACGAGGTCTACGCGCCGGCGGTGTTCGACCGCGTCGAGCGCCACGTCGAGCTCGGCTACACCGACCAGGACATCGAGCGCGGCTTCGCGCTCAAGGAAAAGTGCGACATGACCGGGGTGCTGCTCGACGTCCAGGCGCCGATCGCGACGATGCGTCCCGAGGGCACTGTCGGCATCGTCGGCTACTGCTGGGGCGGCCTGATCAGCTGGATGGCCGCGTGCCGAACGATCGGGCTGTCGGGCGCGGTGTGCTATTACGGCGGCGGCATCGCCCAGAACCTCGCCCACAAGCCGCGCTGCCCGGTGCTGATGCATTTCGGCAGCCGCGACAAGCATATCAGCGCGGCCGACGTGGACGCGGTGCGCGCGGCGCAGCCCGGGGTCGAGATTCTCGTCTACGACGCCGACCACGGCTTCAACTGCGACCAGCGCGGCTCCTACGACGCGCCGTCGGCGAAGCAGGCGCTCGAGCGCACGCTCGCCTTTTTCCGCGCCCATGTCGGGTGATCGAGGCCGGGGAGGATCGACATGCTGCAATTGATGAGCCGCGCGGGCGGGCTGTGTCTCGGGCTGGTGCTGGCGGCGTCGCTGGCGCTCGCCGCCGAGCTCGGCATCGAGGAACTGGTGGTCGGCACCGGCCCAACCGCCCAGGCCGGCGATACGGTCGAGGTCAACTACACCGGCTGGCTGGAGGCGACCGGCGAGAAGTTCGACAGCTCGCTCGACCGCAACCAGAAGTTCGTCTTCCCGCTCGGCGTCGGCCAGGTGATCCGCGGCTGGGACGAGGGCCTGGTCGGCATGCGGGTCGGCGGCAAGCGGCGGCTGCTGATACCGCCCGAATACGGCTACGGCGACCGCAACGTCGGCCCGATCCCGGCCAACTCGACCATGATCTTCGAGGTCGAGTTGCTCGCCATCCGTTAGCCCGCTCATGTCCGCCGGCGGCGACGCGATCGGGATCATCGGCGGCAGCGGCGTCTATCGGCTCGACGGGCTCGCCAACACCCGCTGGCAGGGAATCGACTCGCCGTTCGGCGAGCCGTCGGACGAGCTCCTGTTCGGCGAGCTCGACGGTCAGCGGCTGGTGTTCCTGCCCCGCCACGGCCGCAGCCACCGGATTCCGCCGAGCGAGATCAACTTCCGCGCCAACATCGACGCGCTCAAGCGCGCCGGCTGCCGCGAGCTGATCTCGGTCAGCGCCGTCGGCTCGCTCAAGGAGGTGCTGTCGCCCGGCACCTTCGTGCTCATCGATCAGTTCATCGACCGCACCTTCGCGCGCGCCAAGAGCTTCTTCGGCACCGGCCTGGTCGGGCACGTGTCGATGGCGCACCCGGTGTGCGGGCGGATCGGCGAGCACCTGATGCGCGCGGCGGCCGAGGCCGGGATCGCCATGGTGCGCGGCGGCACCTATCTGGTGATGGAGGGGCCGCAGTTCTCCGCGCTCGCCGAATCCGAGCTTTACCGCAGCTGGGGCTGCGACGTGATCGGCATGACCAACATGCCCGAGGCCAAGCTCGCGCGCGAGGCGGAGATGTGCTACGCGACGGTCGCCATGGTTACCGACTACGACTGCTGGCATCCGCATCACGACCACGTCACGGTCGAGGCGATCATCGGCGTGCTGACGGCCAATGCCGACCGGGCGCGGGCGCTGATCACGGCGTCCGTGCCGCTGCTCCGCGACGACCGCGGGGCTGCGTGCCCGCGCGGCTGCCACGCCGCGCTCGAGACGGCGCTGATCACCGCGCCCGAGGCGCGCGACCACGAGCTCGCCGCCAAGCTCGACGCGGTCGCGGGACGCGTCCTCGGGCGCGGGTGAGCGAGCACGCGACACCCCGCGCGGGCGCGGCGGAGCCTGCGGAGGCGGGGCCGCGCGAGCCGTCGTTCAACCGCGGCTTCCGGCGGATGTTCCGCCCCGGCCGGCTCACCCTCGGCCTGATCTTCCCGATCGAATCCTACGGCCTGGTCCATTGGGACATGCCGACCATGGCCGGCCAGGACCAGATGGCGAAGACCGCCGAGGCGCTCGGCTTCGCCGCGCTGTGGGTGCGCGACGTGCCGTTGCGCGATCCCAACTTCGGCGACGTCGGCCAGATCTACGACCCGTGGACGTGGCTCGGCGTGGTCACCGCCAACACCCGCGACATCGCGCTTGCCACCGGCAGCATCATCCTGCCGCTGCGCCATCCCCTCCACGTCGCCAAGGCCGCGGCCTCGATCGACCACTTGAGCGGCGGCCGGCTGGTGATGGGGGTCGGCTCGGGCGACCGGCCGATCGAGTTCCCGGCGTTCGCCGTGCCCTATGAGGAGCGCGGGCCGAGGCTCGCCGAGTCGATGGCGTTCATCCGCCGCGCGTGGGCGAGCGAGTATCCGTTCATCCGCTCGCCCCTCGGCACCCTCCAGCACGCCGACCTGGTGCCCAAGCCGCACGCCGCGGGCATCGCCATGCTGGTCACCGGCCACAGCCAGCAGAGCCTGGAGTGGATCGCCGCCAACAGCGACGGCTGGCTCACCTACGCCCGCCACCCGGCGCACCAGAAACCGCTCGCGGACCGCTGGCGCGCGCTCACCGGCGACGCCGCGCCCGGGCTGTTCAAGCCGTTCGCGCAAGGCCTCCACGTCGACCTCGCCGAGGATGCGGACGAGGACCCGCGCCTGATCCACAACGGCTATCGCCTGGGGCGCAAGCGCCTGATCGAGCTGTTCGAGGTCCAGCAGCACATCGGCGTCAACCACTGCATCATCAATCTCAAGTTCGCCCGCCGCCCGGCCGCCGAGGCGGTCCAGGAGATCGCCGAGGAGGTGCTGCCGCTGTTCCCGACGCCTGCCGAAGCGGGTACTTGAACGTGCACATGACCCTGCGGCATATGCCGTTCGGAACAAAACTTTTACGTTTAAGCAAACGCGTTTCCCCGTCATACCGATGCCGTATGATCGATTCGGGATAGCAGCCGTGTCTTCATTTCGTCATCGCCGTCCCCGGATTTAACCCGGCGGTGATCCGGCGATCCATGGATGCGCGGATCAAGTCCGCGCATGACGATACGGGAACGAATCATACCAGCGAGCCAACCAATTGACTCGCCGGCGCCCGTCGACACCAATGCGTCACCCCGGGCGAGGCGGAGCCGAGACCCGGGGTCCAGGACGGCGCGAAGCGCCGTCGGCGCCTGGGGGTCCGGCCACCGGATTACGCGGCCCTGGATTCCGGCTCTCCGCTCCGCTCCGGCCGGAATGACGGCATGGGCGGCGTCGTTCATATGCTCGCTGGTATGACTCGAAATGAATTGTACGTAGTTGATACGTTACGGAACCGTCATGCGTGGGCTTGACCCGCGCATCCACGTCGACCCGCTTGGAATTTCGCCGATGGAAGGACGTGCATGGCCGTGTCAAGCACGGCCATGACGATGAAGTAAGAGGGCGTCGCGACTCCCGCACCCTCCGCGCCTCCGCGTGCGCGAAGCAGTCTCGGCGGCGCTATGCGCTGCGCGGGCGGGTGAGCGCGGCGAGCGCTGCGGGGGTGTCGATGTCGGCAAGCGTCGCGTCGTCGGCCATCTCGACCTCGCACACCGCGTCCGCGTTCTCGCCGATCAGGTGGCGGGCGCCGACGTCGCCCGCGACC
>DASWHU010000214.1:0-2015 GCA_036398035.1 Alphaproteobacteria bacterium
CGCTCAACAGCGAAAACACGATCGCGGACGTGATCGGCGCCTACCGGCGGCTGCGGCTCATTCGCGGCTGAGCGCGCCGTCGAGCCCGGCGCGCTCGTCGGCGGCGGCGGGCTGCGGGTTGACCAGGTGCATGCGCAGCGCTCCGAACAGGTTGTTCGCGTGCAGGCGCACCGGCACCGGCGGCGCGCCGGGAAACACCGGCGCCAGATAGATCGCGATCTCGTCGGGATAGCGCTTGGCGAGCTTGCCGTCGCGGAAGCCGGCGATGCGATCGATGCGCACGCTGCACTCCCTTGCCGGGCCACCATAGGGCGCCAGGCGCGAGGCGGTGAGCGTGCGCTCGCCGGCGTCGCTCGCGACCAGGTCGTAGCGGCGCCTGCCGTCGAACACGCGCATGGTCGCCTCGCAGCGGCCGGTCTCGGCGAGAGTGCGCATCAAGGTCAGCATGGCGCTCACCGGATCGGTGGTCGCGGCGATGGTGTCCGCGGGCAGCGGCTCGTCCGGCGCGGCGTCGGCGGGCTCGAACACCACCTCGGGCGCGGCGTCGCGGCGATAGGTCACGGCGACGCTGCGGGCCGCGTCGTCGCCGTCGCGCGAGCGGCCGCGGTAGCGCTCGGAGCGGGCGACGGCGCCCTCCGCCCGGCCGTCGCTCTCGGCCTCGTAGGAGGCGTCGACGAACTTGCCGATCAGGCCGTCGGTGTGCGCGGCGACGGTCATGCGGTAGCCGCCTTCGCGCTCCTGGTCGAGCGCGCTCGACAGCGACAGCACGTGCAGGCCGCCGAGATAGACCCGGTAGTCGAGCGTGAGCGCCGCGCCGCCGTCCTCGCCGGCACGCGCGCCCGCCGCCGCCAGGGCCCACAGCACCAGGGCGGCGGCCGGGATCGGGGATCGTGGTCTGGTCATCGCTCGCGAACGGCCTGCGGCGGCCGCTCCCTACTGGGTGGTGCGGCCGGGCAGGGTGAACAGCTTCTGCTCGTCCTGGTCGTGGACGAAGGCGAAGATGTCGGCCAGCTCGTCGGCGCGGATCTCGAGCTTGTAGCCGAGGTCCTCCTTCTGCAGCGCGATCATGTCTTCGGCGCCGCGCCACATGCGCGCGGAGAACTCGAACGGGTTGGGCTCGATCGACATGCGTGCCGCGTCCAGGCTCGGCGCCTTGCCGCGGCGCCCGCCGACGCCGTTGACCTCGTGGCAGATCACGCAGCCCTTGGTCTGGAACAGGATCCGGCCGCGGGTCGAGTCCATGTTGGGGAGCGTCACCGCCAGGGTGGAGGGGCGCTGGAGCTCGGGGTCGATCGACAGGGTGCCGTCGTTCTCGGCCTGGCCGAGCGCGGCCGCCGGCAGCGCCAGTACCGCGGCGGCGGCGATCGCACGCACCGTCCCGCGCCGGCCGCATCCCACCTTGCCATGCGCCATCGCCCGGTCCTCCTCCGATTGCGGCCGCAGCCGCGGCCGGGTGCGATATTACGCCGTTAGAAGCGAATGCACACCTTGCCGAAATGCGCGCCCTCGGGGAATGCCCTGAGCGCCTCCACCAGCTCCTCGAAGCCGTAGACCCGGTCGTCGATCGGCGGCTCCAGGCCGTTGTGGTCGATGGCGCGGATCAGCTCCTCGAGCATGTCGCGGTTGCCGATCGTGACCCCCTGAAGGGTGACGCTGCGGGTCACCACCTGGCCGAGGCTGAGCCTGGCCTCGGCCCCCGACAGCACCCCGATCATGGCGATGGTGCCGGCCACCCGCACCGCGCGCAGCGACTGCTCGAGCGTGCCCGCGCCGCCGACCTCGACCACCAGGTCGACGCCGGCCCCGCCGGCCAGCTCGCGCGCGCTCCGCCCCCACTCGGGATCGTCGCGGTAATTGATCACGTGGTCGGCGCCCAGCGCGCGGGCGCGCTCGAGCTTGTCGGCGCGCGACGAGGTCGCGATCACCCGCGCGCCAAGCATCCTGGCGAACAGCAGCGCGAACAGCGACACCCCGCCGGTGCCCTGGACCAGGACCACCTGGCCGGGGGCGACGCG
>DASWHU010000215.1:0-4101 GCA_036398035.1 Alphaproteobacteria bacterium
GCCCCTTGCGCGAATCGGCGCGCCTGGTAGCGGTCGCCGCCCGCGTCGTCGACCAATGCCCCGATGCCGAAGTCGAGCCCGGCGCCCTGCCCCGCCCCTTCCGCCAGCCAGTAGCCGTCGAAGCCGTCGCGCTCGCGCACCAGGCCGATCCCGGCGCGCACGCCGAAGCCTTGGCCGTAATGGGTGGCGACCAGCGAATCGTCGCCGCCGCGCTCGTCGAGCACGCCGAGGCCGCGGTCGGCGCCGACGCCTTGGGCATATTTCTCCGCCTCGTAGCGGTCGTCGCCGGCAAGATCGCGCAACAGGCCGATGCCGCCGGCGAGCCGGCCGCCGAGCCCGGCCGCCGCGCCCTGGGCGAAGCTCAGCCCGCCGCCCGGCTCGCCGAACGGGTCGGCCAAGCCGCCCTCGGCGCGATAGCTGTCCTTGCCGTCGCGGTCGACCAGCGCGCCGAAGCCCACCGGCCCGCCGAAGCCCTGGCCGCGCGCGCCGATCTGATAGCGGTCGTCGCCGGCCTCGTCGATCAGCGCGGCGAAGCCCGCGACCGCCGCGCCCTGGGCGAAGACGCGCGCCCGGTAGCGGTCGGCACCGGCACCGTCGTGGAGCACCGACACGCCGCCGATCGCCGCGCCCTGGCCGCCGCCGTCGCTCTCGCGCAGATCATCGCCGGCGAAATCGATCGACACGCGGGCGGCGCGCACCGCGGTGTCGTCGCCCGCATAGGTGTCGTTGCCGGCGAGGTCGACGATCACCAGCGTCCCCTCGGCGCCGAGCCGGTCGAGCCGGTAGCTGTCGCTGCCGCCGACGTCGATCACGATCGCCGCCGGCGCCTCGTGCACGGTGCTGGCGGCGGGCGCGATGACCACGGTGCCCACCGGCGAGCTGAACCGCCGGCCGGGGATCAGGGCAAGGGCATCGGCCAGCTCGTGCCCGGAAAGCAGCGCGCCGGCCGCGTCATGGGCGACCCCGGCGAAGGCGCCGAGCACCAGCGCGCGCACGCCCATCGCCGCCGCCGCCGCGCGATCGAGGGCGGCGCGATCGACCTCGCGCACCAGGCGCTCGACCGCCGCGTCACCGCCATAGGCGGCGGCGGCGGCGATCAGCGCCGCGCGCTCGCAACACGGTCCGGGCACCATGGCCGCCACGTGCACGGTCAGGTCGGCCGCGGCCGCGACCAGGCGGGCGACGAAGTCGCGCACCGGCTCGGGCAGATCGGCGGGCGGCGCCCAGTCGAGCGTCGGCGGCGGCGACGCCGCGGCGGGCAGGTCGAGGGCATCGGCGACGGCGAGCGCGGCCACGGGGTCGTCCAGATAGCGCTGCGTGCCCTTGCCCGCTGCCGGCGGCTCGGGCAGCGCGCGATGCGCGACCGCGTTGCCGATCAGCCCGAGCGCGCTCGCGCTCACGCCGCGCGCGGCCAGCGCCGCCGCGATCCGGTCCGCGCCGTCCGCGCCCCATGCTGGGCCGCACGCCACGCCGAGCACCGCGGCCAGCAGGACGGGCCGGGCAAGGGCGCCCGTCACGCGCGCGAGCAACGGAAACGGGAGGCGGCGGCGCAAAGGATGGAACGGAGGTCGGTCATGGGGGCCCCGCGGTGTGCCGGCATTATTGGCAGTTTGCCGGGCGCTGAAAAGGGCGGCGGCACGCTTGACCCGCGGACATCGGCCCACAGAGGATGCGGTTACGGAAAGACAGGGAGCGGGCGGGCTCGGGCATGGACATCGCGATACTGGGAGGCGGCAACGGCGCCTACGCCGCCGCCGCGGACCTGTCCGAGCAAGGCCATCGGGTGCGCTTGTGGCGCCGCGACGGCGCGGCGCTGGCGGCGGTTGCCGAATCCGGACGGATCGTCCTCACGGATCACCAAGGCCGGCGCGAGGTGGCGCTGCACCGGGTCACCGCCGACCTCGGCGAGGCGGTCGACGGCGCCGCGCTGGTGCTGGCGCCGGTGCCGGCGACCGCGCAGGAAGACCTGGCCCGCGCGCTCGCGCCGCATCTCCGCGACGGCCAGGTGCTGTTCCTGCCCCCGGGCACGTTCGGCAGCTACGTGATGGCGCGCGCGATCGCCGACGCCGGCGGCGCCGCGATCGCGATCGCCGAGGCCGGGACGCTGCCGTGGCTGGCGCGCAAGCGCGGCCCGCGCGAGGTCGCGATCAGCGCCCGCGCCACCCGCCTGCCCGCGGGCGTGTTCCCGGCCGCGCGCGCGGGCGCCGCGTTCGAGGTCCTGCAGGCCGCGCTGCCGGCGGTCGAGCCGCTGGCCGACGCGCTCGACGGCGCACTGGTCAATGCCGGGCCGATCATCCACCCGCCGCTGATCGTGATGAACGCCGGCCCGATCGAGCATTTCGAGCGCTGGGACATCCACGCCGAAGGCACCCAGGCGTCGATCCGCCGGGTGACCGATGCGCTCGACGAGGAGCGGGTGGCGGTACGCGAGGCGCTCGGCTACGGCGCCCCGCACTACCGCCTGCGCGACCATTACGCGGTCTCGGGCGAGGAATGGATGTACGGCAACTCCGCCCACGAGCGCCTGGTCGACAGCGGCGACTGGCGCGAGCCGATCGACCTCGCCGGCCACCGCTACATGCGCGAAGACGTCGCCTGCGGCCTCGCCTTCCTGGTCTCGGTAGCGCGCTGGGCCGGGGTGGCGGCGCCGGTCGCGGGCGGGCTGCTGGCGATCGCCTCGGCGATGCTCGGCGAGGACCTCCGCCGGACCGGCCGGACCCTCGAAGCGATGGGCCTCGCCCGCTTGTCGCGCGCCGAGATGCGCGCCCTGCTCGCCGACGGCCCGGGCGGCGCGTGAGCGACCGGCCCGCGGTCGCGATCGTCGGCGCCGGGCGCATGGGCCGCGGCCTCGCGCATGTGTTCGCCTATGCCGGCCACCGGGTCGCCGTGATCGACCTCAAGGCGCGGCCGAAGGACGAACGCCGGCGCCTCGCCGACGACGCCCGCGCCGAGGTCCGCCGCAGCCTGGAGGCCCTCGCCGATCACGGCGCGCTGCCGATGGCGAGGGTCGAGCCGCTGCTTTCCCGGGTCACCATTGCCGGGGCGGCCGAGGCCGGCGAGGCGCTGGCAGCGGCCGGGTTCGTGTTCGAGGCGGTGCCCGAACGGCTGGATGCGAAGCGCGCGGCGCTCGGCGTCATCGGCCGGGCTGCCGCCGCCGACGCGGTGGTCGCCTCGGCGACCTCGACCATGCGGGTCGACGAGCTTGCAGCGCTGATCGAGCGGCCGGAGAGGTTCGTCAACGCCCACTGGCTCAACCCCGCCTACCTGGTGCCGCTGGTCGAGGTGAGCCCGGGCCGCGCCACCAGCCCCGACACTTTGGCCCGGCTGCTCGCGCTGCTCGAAGCGGTCGGCAAGGTGGCGGTGGTGTGCGCCGCCTCGCCCGGCTTCATCGTGCCGCGCCTGCAGGCGCTGGCGATGAACGAGGCCGCGCGCCTGGTCGAGGAAGGGGTGGCAAGCCCTGAGGACATCGATACCGCGACCCGGTTCGGGCTCGGCTTTCGGTTCGCGGCCATGGGGGTGGTCGAGTTCATCGACTGGGGCGGCGGCGACATTCTCTATTACGCCGACGAGTACCTGCGCCAAAGCCTGGGCGCCGAGCGCTTCGCCGCTCCCGACATCGTGCGCCGCAACATGGAGGCGGGCGCCGTGGGCGTGCGCGCCGGGCGCGGCTTCCACGACTGGCAGGGGCGCGACCTCGACGCCTACCAGCGCGAGACCATCGCCCGCTTCGTGGCGCTGCTCCGCCACTACGGCCTGCTCAAGCCGCCCGCCGAGGACTGAGGGCGCCGGATAAGCATTGAAAATGAGATCGCGTCTCAATATCATTCGATCCCGGGAAACGACCCCTAAGCACCCGACGTCTCGGGGAGGCAGACGATGACAGGACGGACCTGGCCGCGCCTCGCGGCCATGCTGGCGATGGCGGTGATGCCGCCGGCCGGGGCGTTGGCGGCCGAGGACGAGGCCACCCCGCCCGCGTCCTACGCGCTCGAGACGAGCGACTGGAGCGAGGCCGCCTATGACGCGCGCCCTCAGATCGAGAGCTACGCGATGCTGGTGCGGGCGAGCTACGCCAAGGCGGCGGCGGACGCAGCGGCCCTG
>DASWHU010000216.1:0-18503 GCA_036398035.1 Alphaproteobacteria bacterium
CCCTACGGCACCGAGACCATGCACCTGCTGCGCGCCGAGAAGGGCTACATCATGGTCGGCCAGGAGTCCGACGGCACCGTCACCCCGATCGACCTCGGGCTTGAGCGGATGATCGGCAGGACCAAGGCCGACTTCATCGGCAAGCGCTCGCTCGCGCGCCCAGACCTGGTGCGCCCCGACCGCAAGCAGCTGGTCGGGCTCGCCACCGAGGACGGCGCGGTGGTGCTCGAGGAAGGCGTCCACCTTGTCGCGGCCGAGCGCCTGCCGCGGCCGCCGGTGCCGGCGCTCGGCCACGTCACGTCGAGCTATTTCAGCCCCAACCTGGGGCGCTCGATCGCGCTCGGCCTGGTGCGCGGCGGGCGCGCGCGGATGGGCCAGCGCCTGTACGCGGCGACGCCCGAAGGCCAGGTCCCGGTCATCGTGACCGACCCGGTGTTCCTCGACCCTGACGGGACGCGACTCGATGGCTGAACGCCGCGCAGCGCTGTCTCATGTGAGCGCGCCCGCACCCGGCGCGGCAGAGCCAGGGGTGCGCCTCGCCGAGGTCGCCCATGCCGGCAAGCTGGTGCTGCGCGGGCGCGCCGAGCCTGAATTCATTGAGGCCGCGGCCTCGGTGGGGCTGTCGCTGCCGACCGAGCCGTGCACGGCCGCGACGACGGAGGCCGGCGCCGCGCTGTGGTTGGGGCCCGACGAGTGGCTGATCGTCACCGTGCCCGGCGCCGAAGGCGCGCTGGCCGCCTCGCTGCACGCTGCGCTTGCCGGCTTGCCCGCGGCGGTGGTCGACGTCACCGACAGCCGCACCATGCTCCGCGTCTCGGGGCACGCGGCGCGCGCGGTGCTGGCCAAGGGTTGTGCACTCGACTTTCATCCGCGGGGCTTCGCCGCCGGCGCGGTCAAGCAGAGCCTGCTCGCCAAGGTCGACGTGGTCATCCGCCGGCCGTCGGGTGCCCCCGACGACGCCGACCCGGTGTTCGAGGTCACCGTGCTGCGCTCGTTCGCGGACCACCTGTGGCGGTGGCTGGTCGATGCCGCCACCGAGTACGGACTCGCCCAGCCCCGAGCGCCCGAGTGACCAAAGTTTGGCGTCCAAAGCCGCCGGCAACCGTGCTAGGATTCGCGCTTCTCCAGTCACCAAGGAGGGAGGGCAATGGCTATAGGCCTCACCGTAAACGGTAAGTCCTATGAGGTCGATGCGCCGCCGCAGATGCCGCTGTTGTGGGTGCTGCGCGACATCATCGGCCTGACGGGCACGAAATTCGGCTGCGGCATCGCGCAGTGCGGTGCCTGCACGGTTCACATCGACGGCGTGCCGGTGCGCTCATGCACGACCGCCGTCGGCTCGGTACAAGGCAAGGTCACGACGATCGAGGGCCTCGGCGCGAGCGGCGATCATCCGCTGCAGAAGGCTTGGATCAAGAACAACGTGCCCCAGTGCGGCTACTGCCAGTCGGGGCAGATCATGCAGGCCGCGGCGCTGCTGGCCAAGACCAAGAAGCCGACCGACGACGACATCGACGCGGCGATGGCCGGCAACATCTGCCGATGCGGCACCTATCAGAGGATCCGTGCCGCCATCAAGGCAGCAGCGGAGGACATGGCATGAGCGCGCTAGAGAATGTCAGCCGGCGCACCTTCATCAAGGGCGTCGCCGGAACCGGCGGGCTGGTGCTCGGCTACAAGCTGCTGCCGGTGGTGGGCAAGCTGCCGCGGGCACGGGCCGCGGGCGCGACGTTCGCGCCGAGCCTGTTCGTGTCGATCGCCGGCGACGGCACGACGACCATCACCTGCCATCGCTCGGAGATGGGCCAGGGCATCCGCAGCGGCCTGCCGATGGTGGTCGCCGACGAGCTCGAGGCGGACCTCGCGCGGGTGGTCGTGGTCCAGGCCGAGGGCGACGAGAAGTATGGCGGCCAGTACACCGACGGCTCGCACAGCATGGTCGAGTTCTACGACCAGATGCGCCAGCTCGGTGCCGCGGCGCGCACGATGCTCGAGCAGGCGGCGGCCAAGCAGTGGGGCGTCGATGCGGCGAGTTGCCGCGCCAAGAACCACAGGGTCGTCGAGGTCAAGAGCGAGAAGCGCGGCGAGAGCATGATCGAGGTCGAGACCGGACGCAGCGCCGACTTCGGCGATCTGGTCGAGACCGCGGCCGCGCTGCCGGTGCCGGCGGACGACGCGGTGACGCTCAAGAGGTCGAGCCAGTTCCGCTACATCGGCACCGACATCCCGCTGGTCGACGGGCCCGACATGGCCCGCGGCAAGGCGACCTACACCATCGACATCACCATGCCGGGGATGAAGTACGCCTCGGTCGAGCGCTGCCCCGTGGCCCTCGGCCGGGTCAAGTCGTACGACGCCTCGGCGGCGATGAAGGTGCCGGGGGTGATCGCGGTGGTCGAGATCCCGCCGCCGGTCAAGCCGGTGCTGTTCCAGGCGCTCGGCGGCCTGTCGGTGGTCGCCGAAAATACCTGGGCGGCGATGGAGGGCCGCAAGAAGCTCAAGATCGAATGGGACCTCGGCGAGAACGCCGGCTACGAGTCGGTGGCCTATCGCAAGGCGATGGAAGCCTCGGCGCGAGCCAAGGGCGACGTCCGGCGCGAGCAGGGCGACGTCGAGGCCGCGTTCGGCCAGGCGGCCAAGGTCATCGAGGCGGAGTACTACAGCCCGCACTTCGTGCACGCGCCGATGGAGCCGCCGGGGGCGGTGGCGAATGTCCACGACGGGGTGTGCGAGGTGTGGTCCTCGACCCAGGACCCGCAGACCGCGCGCACGGTGGTGGCGGAGGCGCTCGGCATCGACGCCGCCAATGTCACCTCGCGCATGCCGCTGTTGGGCGGCGCGTTCGGGCGCAAGTCGAAGCCCGACTTCGCGGTCGAGGCGGCGCTGTCGTCGAAGGCGGTGGGCGCCCCGGTCAAGGTCACCTGGACGCGCGAGGACGACATCCGCAACGGCTACTACCACTCCGCGGCGGCCCAGTACCTGAAGGCCGGCCTCGATGGTGACGGCAAGGTCACCGCGTGGCTGCACCGCTCGGTGTTCCCGCCGATCGAGTCGATCTTCACCGCCGACGCGGCCAAGCCCGCGTCGTGGGAGCTCGACTTCGGCATGGTCGACCTGCCTTACGACATATCCAACCTCGCCATGGAGACCGGCGAGGCGGCGGCGCATGTGCGCATCGGCTGGCTGCGCTCGGTGCAGAACATCTTCCATGCCTTCGCCATCGGCTCGTTCGTCGACGAGATCGCCCATGCCGCCGGCCGCGACCCGGTCGACAACCTGCTCGGCCTGATCGGCCCGGCGCGCCACGTCGACCTCAAGCTCGCCGGCGAGGACGTCGAGTACTCGAACTACCTGTTCCCGATCGACAAGTACCCGATCGACACCGGCCGGTTGCGCAAGGTGGTCGAGGTCGCGGCGGACAAGTCGGGCTGGGGCCGCAAGCTGCCGGCGCGCCACGGCATGGGAATCTTCGCTCATCGCAGCTTCCTGACCTATGTCGCGACCGTGGTCGAGGTGGCGGTGGCCAAGGACGGCACCGTCTCGATCCCGCGCGTCGACATGGCGGTCGACTGCGGCCTGGCGGTGAACACCGACCGGGTGCGGGCGCAGATGGAAGGCGCCACCATCTACGGCATGAGCGCCGCCTGCTACGGCGAGATCACGGCCAAGGACGGGCGCATCCAGCAGGGCAACTTCGACAGCTACCACGTGGTGCGGATGAACGACGCGCCGCGCCAGACCAACGTCCACGTCCTGCAGAACATGGACGCGCCGCCAAGCGGCGTCGGCGAGCCCGGCGTGCCGCCGTTCGCTCCGGCGCTGTGCAACGCGATCTTCGCCGCCACCGGCATCCGCGTTCGCAGCCTGCCGATCATGAACACCGACCTGTCGGAGACCTGACCGGCCTGCGACTCAGCCTTCGAAGGCGCCGTGGCGGGACCGTCCCGCCCGGCGCCTTTTCCTTATCGGTCGGCAAGGGCGGTTTCGATTGCCAGGCTAAGCACCGCGACCGAGGAGCGCTCCGCCGGCGAACCAGGCGATGGCGGCGGCGAACGACAGCAGGGTCATCGGCACCCCGCAGCGGGCATGCGTGCCGAAGCCGAGCGCGACGCCGGCCTGCCTGGCGCGCTCGACGACGATGATATTGGCGATGCTGCCGACGATCAGCAGGTTGCCGGCGAGCGTCGACAGCACCGCCAGCAGGTACAGCGTCTCGGCGGGCAGGTCCTGGAGGATTGCCAGCACCAGCACCACCGTCGGCACGTTGCCGATGGTGTTGCTGCCGGCGAGCATCAACGGCGCGAGGGCCGCAAGGCCGGTCGGCTCGATGCCGGCGGCGGCGAGCGCGGCCAGGGCCTCAGCCGGCAGCCCGGTCGCGGCCAGCGCCGCGGTGACGATGAACAGGCCGGCGAACAGCGCCAGCAAATGCCAGTCGACCAGGCCGAGAATCTCCCGCGTCGCCAGGCGCCGGCTGACCAGCAGCACGGCGGCGATTACCAGCACGCCCGAGACGTGCGGCAGCGGTGTCGCGAACATCGCCAGCAAGGCGATCGTCGCCACCGTCGCCTTGGCGAGGCCGAAGCGGTCGAGCGGCGGTATCTCTGCTGCGGCGTCGCCGGCATCGGCCGAGCGCAACCGGCCGCGCCAGACCAGCCAGACCACTGCGAACACCGCGATCAGGCCGAACAGCGCGGGCGGTGCGCAGACCAACGCGAAGTCCCAGAAGTCGAGCCCGCCGACCTCGCCGATCAGGATGTTCTGGGGGTTGCCGATCACGGTTGCGGCCGAGCCGGCGTTGGCCGCGCCGGCGAGCGCGATCAGGTAGGGGCGGGCATCGAGGCCGCGACGTCTGAGCCCCTTGACCAGCATCGGCGTCATCGCGAACACGACCACGTCGTTGGCGAGCACCGCCGACAGGACGCCCGCGATCAGCACCGTGAGTCCAAGGATGGCGGCCGGCGCCGCGCGGGTCGCCGCGATCCTGGCCGAGCACCAGTCGTAGAAGCCGCAGGCGGCGAACTGGGCCGACAGGATCATCAGCCCGAACAGCACGATCAGGGTCGGGAAGTCGATCGCGGCCAGCGCCGCCGCGCCGCTCACGGTCCCCGACGCATACAGGACGATCGCGCCGAGCAGCGCGATGCCGGTGCGGTCGATCTTCAGCCCCGGCCAGCGGCCGAGCGCCATGCCGGCGTACACGGCGAGGAACACCGCCACCACCAGCGCCGTCGTGTAGGACATCGGTTGTTCGACCCCGCCGCCGCGAACCCGCCTTTGCGTGGCTGTCAACGCTCGCTTCGGCCGACTGGGAAAAACGGCTGGTGGCTCAGGCTCCCATGCCTCCGCCCGCCCTCACGGGCGTTCCCGGGACATGAGGTAGGCGTGAATCTTCGAGATGTCGTCGGGCGTGAGCAGGTAGCCGAACGGGGGCATGGTGCGCACGGTCTTCTTGCCGTTGATCACGATCTCCAGGAACTTCTCGTAGGTCCGCTTGGTCTGGAAGATGCGCGGGCCGCGCAGCGGGTTCCAGTGGCAGCCGGTGCAGCGCGCGCGGAACAGCTTGCCGCCGTCCTCGATCGCCTGCGGATCGCCGAGGACCGGATTGGCCCACTCGTCGTCCCCGCCCGCCGCCGCGGCCGCCGGTGGCATCGCGGCGAGCAGCGCGAGCAGGAAGACCATGAGCCCGGCGAGCGACGGAGCGGTATGAGAGTGTGCTCGCTGTCGTTCGACCGGGCTCATGCTTGAGACGCGGCGTCGGCCTACTCGGACTTGATCGAGTCCCGCTCGTCCATCGGCGGGTAGCCGTAGCCCTCGATGACCCTGCCGCCGAGGAACATTCCGGGCTCGCCGACCATCGGCAGGCCGCCCGGGACGTACTCGAGGTTGTCGGCGATCGGCAACGGCGGCGTACCGCCGCCGTCGAGCGCGAAGGCGATCAGGTTCGCGGCCTTCGGGTTGGTGTAGTAGAAGGTGAGGTCGCCGGCCATGCCCGAGGGGACCAGCACGTACTGCACCCCGTCGAGGTCGTAGGTGATCGGGCTCCCGGAGATCGGCGAGCCGGTCGGGAAGCGCCACAGCACGGTGCCGGTGTGTGCGTCCATCGCCAAGGCGTTGCCGTAGTTGTCGCCGGTGAACACCAGACCGCCCGAGGTGGCCACCGCGCCGGCCCAGAACGGCCGGTCGTTGGTGGTGCGCCACTTCTCGGCGCCGGTGGCGACGTCGATGGCGACGAACGCGCCGACCGGAATGTCCGGACGCACGTACTCCTGATAGTCCGCGCACAGGTACCACTCGCCCGCGCCGGTCGGACGAGCGCACTCCTCGTAGAACTTGTAGCCCATGGCCCAGGTGTTCGACATGAAGAAGATCGTGCCGTTGTCCGGGTTGTAGGCGAGCGGCTGCCAGTCGATCGCGCCCTCCAGGCTGGGGATGATCGGTGCCACCTCGGGGCCGCCGGTCTGGGCGATGAAGTCCTCGTTCACGATCGGCCGCCCGGTCTTGGGGTCCAGGCCCTTGGCCCAGTTCAGCCCGGGCACCACCGGCTTGCCGTAGATGAAGTCGCCGTTGGTCCGGTCGATCGCGTAGAAGAAGCCATTCTTGTCGTGGTGCAGCAGCGCCTTGCGCATCGCGCCGCCGATCGAGAGGTCGGCGAGGACCGGCGTGGACACCGAGTCGTAGTCGTAGCAATCCCACGGCGTGTACTGGAAGCCCCACAGGATCTTGCCGTTGTCGGCGTCGAGCGCGATGGTGCCCGCAGTCCACTTGTTGTCGCCCTTGCGCAGCTGGCAGTTCCACGGCCCGGCATTGCCGACCTGCCAGTAGACAAGGTCGAGCTCGGGGTCGTAGGCGCCGGTGGTCCAGGTCGACCCGCCGCCGTCCTTCCAGGTGTCGCCCGGCCAGGTCTCGTTGCCCGGCTCGCCGGGTCCCGGAATCGCGTAGGTCGTCCAGCGCTCGGCCCCGGTCTTGGCGTCGAACGCCTTGACGAAGCCGCGGATGCCGAACTCGCCGCCGGCGACGCCGGTGAGCACCATGTCCTTCACCACCAGCGGCGCGCCGGTGATGCTGTAGCCCGCTTGCCAGTCGAACACCACCTTGTCCCAGACGGCCTCGCCCGTGTCCTTGTTGAGCGCGACCATGCGGGCGTCCATGGTGCCGACGAACACCATGTTGCCGAGGAGCGCCACGCCGCGGTTCTGGGAGCCGCAGCAATAGACGCGTTCCGCCTCTTCCGCGACCTTCGGGTCGAATGCCCAGATCTTGGCGCCGGTGTGGGCGTCGATCGCGAACACGCGCGATTCGTCCGCCGACAGGTAGATCACCCCGTCATGAATCAGCGGCGTCGCTTCCAGGCCGCGGTTCTCGCCGCCGACCGGGAAGATCCACGACGGCCGCAGCCGGTGAACGTTGGAGCGATTGATCTGGCTCAATCGAACGAAGCGGTGGCCGTCATAGGTGCGGCTGTACTGCAGCCATTCCGAGGTATTTCCTTCTGCGTTCAGCAGGTCGTCGCTGGTCACCGGGCCCGCCTGGGCCGACGACCACAGCAGCGCCGGCGCGGCCACCATGGCCACCCTCAGCGCAAGCGAGGCTGGTGATCTGAGCATTCTTCCCCTCCCGTTGGATCAGGCCATGGCTCGGCGCGCGCCGAGCCCGCTCAAAAGGCTTCGCCGCCGCCCGCCCTGGGTCCGCGACCGGCTGCCGGATGACCGCGCCGCCGGGCACGAACGAACGCGCAAGGCCGCATTAAACGCGCCGAGCCGCCCCGGCGTCAAGGAAGGTCCGGGCGGTCGCGAAGCGCCGAAAAACGGGGCGCGGCGGGCGGTCCCTGCAGGTCGCGAAGGGCCCGCCGCGGAGTCTTTGCCGGCGGGCTCGTCGACGATCCGTCGCACTCGCGACCGGGCGGGGGTCATGCTAGGCTTGGCGCGGACTTGTGACGAGGTGTCGATCATGGCGATGACGGGCGCCGCACTTGCCGTCGGGCCGGGACTCACGGCCCCCGATTTCGCGCTGCCGCGGGTCGAGCCCGAAGGGCAAGTGGCGCTCGCCGACTACCGCGGCCGGGCGCCGCTGCTGCTCGCCCTGTTCCGCAGCTTCGAGTGCCCGTTCTGCCGCCGCCTGATGGCGGCGCTCAAGACCACCGCCGGCGAGTTCCACCAGTTCGGGATCGAGACCCTCGGCGTCACCACGACGCCGGTGCGCGCGGCGCGCCTCTATGCCAGGTACCGCCCGCCCGGCCTGACGCTGGCATCGGACCCTTCGCTCGGCGTCCATCGCGCCTACGGCGTGCCGATCTTCCGCTTTGCCACCGACCAGCCGACCGACTGGCCGCGGCGGATCAACGTGGCCGACATCAACCGGCTGCGGCTCAACCCGACCGGCGAGCTGCCCGAGGCGCTGCCCGGGATCGAGGCGAGCCGGGCATTGGACAGGATCGACGGGTTCGAGATGATCCGCACCGACGAGCGGTTCCCGCCCGAGGACGTCTCGCCGCTGTCCGCATACTTCCTCATCGACCGCGCGGCGACGGTGCGCTGGCGCTTCATCGAGGCGCTGCACGATCCGGCCGAGTACGGCCGACACCCCGGCGCGGCCGAGCTGCTCGCCGCCGCCCGATCGCTGTCGTCATAACGCGGTTCGCTGCGGCCGCCCCCGGCAGGCTTGTTGGCACGACAATCGCGTGGAACAATCAGGCGCGCACGCCTTGGCGCGTGTGACCCTCGAGCGGCGAGATGACGGAAGACCCTCGCAAGAGTCTGGCTGAATCGGATCAGGAGATGGTGCGGGTTATCGAGGACCTGATCAAGATGCTGATCGACAAGAACGTCATCGCAGCCGACGACCTGCCGGAGGCGGCCCGCTCGAAGCTGCTCAGGCGCCATATCTGGCGACGGCGCATGACGCCGGCCGGCAAGCCGAGCCCGGACGACGACTGAGCGGCGCAGCGCCGCGCTGACCATCCACGGAGGCTCGGATTGGCCCGACATCTGGTGTGCCTTACTTTTGACTTCGATGCGCTGTCGGGCTGGATCGCGCGCGGCCTGGTGACGCCGACGCCGATCTCGCGCGGCGAGTTCGGCGTGGTCGGCGCGGCGCGCCTGCTGGCGCTGCTCGCCAAGCACGACATCCGCGCGACCTGGTTCATCCCCGGGGTCACCATCGCCACCTATCGCGACTCGTGCAAGGCGGTGGTCGACGCCGGCCACGAGATCGGCAATCACGGCTGGACGCATGTGCCGCCGGCGAAGCTGTCGCGCGTCGAGGAGGCGGCGGGGCTCGCGCGCGCCAACGAGGCGATCGCCGCGCTCGCCGGGCGCGCGCCGCAGGGCTACCGCTCGCCGTCCTGGGACCTGAGCCCGCACACGGTCGAGCTCCTGATCGAGCACGGCTTCGCCTACGAGAGCAGCATGATGGGCCACGACTACCTGCCCTACCGCGCGCGCAAGGGCGACGTCATCGCGCTCGACGAGGCGGTGTCGTTCGGGCCCGAGACCGAGCTGGTCGAGATGCCGATCAGCTGGTCGCTCGACGACTACCCGCATTTCGAGTTCGTGCGCACCGAGACCACGCTGCTGCCGGGCCTGATGAACGCGCGCGACGTGATCGAGAACTGGATCGACGACTTCACCTACATGGCGCGGCACTACGAGTGGGGCGTGCTCACCTATACCTGCCACCCGTTCGTGATCGGCCGCGGCCACCGCATGCTCGCCTTCGAGCGGCTGATCGAGGCGCTGAAGGTCCAGGGCGCGGTGTTCGTGACCATGGCGGAGGCGGTGGCCGAATGGCGGGCGCAGGGCGAGCCCAGGAACCGCGGCGTGTTCGCGCCGTGACGTCCCGCCGTCTCAGGGCCCGAAAATCTTTTGCCTCACCCTTCGAGACGCGCCCGTCGGGCGCTCCTCAGGGTGAGGTAAATGATTGATTCTCAACCCCCCTCGTCCTGAGGAGCGAGCGTCTCGAAGGGCGACAGCCGATTCATTCACAGCCGCTCAGTTCAGGTAGCCGAGATCGCGCCACTCGGCGTAACTCGCGCGGAACGTGCTCAGCGACTGCCAGACCCGCGCGAAGGTCTCGTCCTTCGCCGCTTCCTCGGCCATCACCTCGTCGGTCGCCTTGCGGAACATCTCGATCATCTCGGGCGGCCATTTGTGGAGGATCACGCCCTTCTCCTTGAGCTGCTCGAGCGCCTCGACCTGCATCGATTCGGACATCGCCGCGCCGGCGCGGAACAGGTCGGAACAGGCGAGCGTGATCTGCTGCTTCTGCAGTTCCGACAGCTCGTTCCAGCGGTCCATGTTGACGATCAGCTCGAACAGGCTGGTCTGCTGGTGCCAGCCCGGGAAGTAGTAGTGCTTGGCGACCTGCCAGAAGCCCTGGTTGAGGTCTGAGATCGGCATCGAGAACTCGAGCGCATCGATGGTGCCGAGCTCGAGCGCCGGATAGACATCGCCGCCGGCGATCAGCTGGGTGGATACGCCGAGCTTCTCCATCACCCGCGCCCCCAGCCCGAAGAAGCGCATCTTGAGGCCCTTGAGATCCTCGGGCCCCTCGATCGGCTTGCGGAACCAGCCCGAGCCCTCGGGCGAATGCAGCCCGCAATGCAAGGGATAGATGTTGTGCTTGGCATAGACCTCGCGGAACAGCTCCTCGCCGCCGCCGGCATAGAGCCAGGCGAGGTACTCGTTCATGTTCGGGCCGAACGGGACGGTGGTGAAGATCGGCATCACCGGCTCCTTGCCGGCCCAGTAGCCGGGGCTCGACCAGCCCGCATCGACCGAGCCCGTGGACACCGCGTCGAACACCTCAAGCGTCGGCACCAGCGCGCCGGGCTCGAAGAACTTGAGCTCGACGCCGCCGCCGGTGGCGATGGCGACGTTCTTGACCAAGAGCTGGCCGAGATCGCCGTGGATCGGCCACGACTTGAAGAACGTGCTGGCGAGCTTCCACTCCACCGTCTTGGGCGCGGGCGGGGCCGCGGCCTCCATGCGCGCCGCCAACCCCGGCTCGGGCACGCCGGCCGGCGAAGCCATGAAGTTCGCGCCGATGTAAAGGCCGGCCGCGAGCGCGGCGACCAGGCCCACCAACCAACCGAATCGGATCACTGCTCGTCTCCCCGTGACGTGGCGATCGCCGCGCGTGCCTGCCGGCCAGCGCGCGGGGGAGTATAGCAGCCGATCCGCCGCAATGGCGCCTGGCAACGCGGCGCGGGCGGGCTTGCGCCGGGGCGAGCGGTCACGGCGGGCCCTGCGGACTGTCGGAATCGAACCGGCCCGGCACGACGTGCCGGGCCCGGCGGGGACGGCCAGCGGTGCGCGCCGCGCTATCCCGGGTCGCTGTCATCCCCGGCGTCGTCGCCGTCCAGGATGACGTCGAAGTCCTCGGGCTCGTCTTGGAGCGGGTCGCCCTCCTTGGTCGACACCCAGTCCAGGTAGGACACGGTGGCCGCGGCGAGCACGTCCTGATAGGTGCGGCCGGTCTCGTCCGCGTAGCGCTTGAAGCGCGTGAAGTCGCGCATCTTGAGGCGCGCGGTCAGCTTGCGACGGCGTGCGGCCTTGCGTCGCTCGGCCCCCGTTCCGTCAGGCCGAGTAGGGCGCGAGATGCGCTCGCGCGCCGCCTCCTCGAACGTGGATGGTTCCGCCGGCATCTCGGTGCCCTGCCGGCGCGCCAGCTGCACGCCCGGCATCGGCAGCCCGCGCAGCAGGCTCTCGTACATCAGGCCATTGTCGACCTGCTCCGCGATCGTGCGCCGCAGGGTCTCGGCCTCGAGCTCGACGGTCGCGGCGTGCTCGCGGCTGCGCTCGTAGGCCACCTGCTGCTCGGGCAGCTGGCGCGGCGCCACGCTGCGGCGGATCAGGCCTCCGAGGCCGCCACCGCCGCTCGTCGGCGCGGGAGGAGGGGCGGCAGTGAGGTCGAGCCGCGCCGGCTCCTCGGTCTTCAGGTGCAGCACGTAATCGGGCGCCGGACGCGCCGCCCCTTTTGAAACGAACAGGCCCCGGTCGAGCGCGGCCACGCTGCGATCCGTCATCTTACCTATCCTCCTTTGGCCACAATCGACTCAGTCGTAGGCCCGTCGGCCGAAGGTCGTGCCTGGGCGTTGCATGGCACCGCCGAACGTCGGGCGGGCGCGCGCCGGGTCGCGCCGCTCGCCAGTGAGGCTGCGCGGCCCCGGCCGTCGTTCCTTGCGCAGGCGGCTGTGCAGATAGCGCCACAGCTCGACCACCTCGGCCGCCGAGTTGGAGCTCGGATTGGCCTCCATCACGGTGCCGCCGTCGATCATGCTGGTGGCGAAATCGTTGCGGTGGTGCAGCGTCACCGGCGCGACGGTGCCGTGCTGGGACAGCGCGATCGCGGTATCGCCGGTGATCTTGGCGCGCTTGGTGGCGCCGTTGACCGCGAACACCAGCGGCTTGCCTTGGGTGTCGACGATATCCAGCGTGGCGCCCACCGCGCGCAGATCGTGCGGGCTGGGGCGGGTCGGGATCACCACCAGGTCGGCATGGCCGACGATGTCGCGAATGGTGTTGGTGACCGAGGGCGGGGTGTCGATGAACACCAGGGTGATGCCCTGCATCTTGAGCATCTTCAGGGTATCGCCGAGCTTGGCGACGTTGGTGCTGACGAACAGCGGCGTATGCGCCGCGCGCGCGTTCCACCAGTCGGCGAGGCTGCCCTGCGGGTCGCAGTCGACCATCGCCACCGGGCCGTGGCCCGACAGCTCGGCCGCCACCGCCAGATGGCCGCACAACGTGGTCTTTCCCGAGCCGCCCTTCTGGGACGTGAACACGAGGACCTGCATCGGCAGCGCCAGGTGCGCCGGCGCCACGGTGTGGTCCGCCGCCGCGTCGTCGGCCGGCGCGGCCGGATCGGCCGGGACAGCCGGGACGGGATCGGCCGCGGGGATCAGGTTCGCGGCCGGCGCCGTCGGCCAGGCGAGCGCCTCCGCGGTCGGGCTCGTGCCCTGTGCCGGCGTCGCCGGTACCCCGCCGCCGCCTTGGCCCGGCTCCTGTGGCGCAGCCGTGACCGGCGCCGGTGCCGTATCGGCCCGGACCTCGGTCTCGGTCCGGGTCCGGTCTGGCCCCGAAAAGCTAAGTCCCAGCATGATTTTCCCCATCAAACCAATATCAACGCCGGCACCTCAAGGGGTGTCCGGTCACGCATGGCGCAACGACCCTTTCGAGCCCGTCTCGGTTGCAGTTAGCGCGGCTTCTGCCCTGGACTTGTAACCGCGATCACACTTTGGCCCGGCGCGGGATGCGGGCGTGGCGGCCAAGGTTGCGGCAATGCTAGACTTTAGTGCGAATGCGGCCGGAGGCCAGCGATGAAGGTCTACAGCGGCCGGCGTATCGCCGGGACATGCGAGGTGACGGTCGACGGCGTGCCGCTCGATCCGCGCCTCGATTTGCGGGTGTTCTCGGCCGCGGGATTCGAGTGGGGCTATGACGGCGCCGGGCCGCGCCAGCTGGCGCTGGCGATCGTCGCCGATCATTTCGCCGACGTACAGGTCGCGCTCGGCCAGCACGACCGTTTCCGGCTCAACTTCGTGGTCGCGATGCGCGACGATTCGTGGTCGCTGACCAGCCGCGAGGTCGAGCGCGCGCTGAACGAGGTGATCGAGGTGCCGATGACGCTCGAGGAGCTGTTCGACAAGGTCAGGGGCCGACCGCGGTGAGCGCACGCCGGCTGCGCATGACCATCGGAACGGTGACCCTCGATGCCGAGCTGCTCGACACCCCCACCGCCGACGCCATTTATCACGCCCTGCCGTTTGACGCGCGCGCCAGCACCTGGGGCGAGGAGGTCTATTTCGCCACCCCGGTCCGGGCCGCGCTGGAAGCGGGGGCGCGCGCGGTGGTCGAGGCCGGCGAGCTCGCGTTCTGGGTCGAGGGCGACGCGATCGCGATCGGCTTCGGAGCCACCCCGATCTCGCGCGGGGCGGAGATCAGGCTCGCCTCGCCGACCAACATCTGGGGCAGGGCGCTCGGCGACGTGCGGACATTGACGGCGGTGCGCGCCGGCGCGCGGGTGCGCGTCGAGGCGTTGCCGGCCGCGGGCGATGGCTGAGACCTTGCTCACCCGCGGCCGCTTCGCCGCGCCGGTCGATGCCGACCGGGTGGCCGCCGACTGGCGCGCGCGCGGCTTCGACTGCCGGCCGTTCACCGACCCGCCGGGGCGCGAGTGGAACGACTTCGTCCATCCGACCAACGAGCTGGTCACGGTCCTCGACGGCCGGCTCGAGATGACCGTCGGCGAGCGCAGCCTTATCGTCGAGCCCGGCGACGAGGTGCTCATACCTGCGGGCGCGCGGCACTCTGTCCGCAACCTGCACCGCGGCACCACCCGCTGGCTGTTCGGCTACGACTGAGAGGCTGGGAAGCAAACGCCGGACGATCCCTTCCTCGCCATTTGCGCTTGCGCGAGGGTGACGAGATGGGGCCGCGGCCGGGGAGTCCTTCACAAGCTTCGAGGCGATCGCGCCCGGCAGGGAGGCAAGACGGATGCTCGACAGGTTCCCGGTCGCGGCCGGCGACTTCGATGGTCCGGTTCTGGTCACCGGCGCCGGCGGCTGCATCGGCGCCTGGACCTTGGCGCTGCTGTCGCGCAACCGGGTGCCGGCGGTGGCGTTCGACCTGTCGGCCGACACGCGGCGTCCCGGACTGCTGATCGCCGAGGATGAGCTCGCCGCGATCCCGTGGCGGGTCGGCAACATCGCCGACACCGACGCCGTGATCGCCGCGGTCGCCGACCACGGCGTGCGCGCGATCGTCCATCTCGCCGCGCTGCAGGTGCCGTTCTGCATCGCCGATCCGGTCGCCGGCGCGCGCGCCAACGTGGTCGGCACGGTCAACGTGCTCGAGGCGGCGCGGCGCCACGGGATCAGGCGCGTCGCCTATGCCAGCTCGATCGCCGCCCACGGCCTGCTCGGCGACGGCTGGCTCGCCACCCTCTACGGCGCCTACAAGCTGTGCGACGAGATGATCGCCCGGGTCTATGCCCAGGACTGGGGCGTGCCGAGCGTCGGCCTCAGGCCCGGCGTGGTCGCCGGCGTCGGCCGCGACCAGGGGCTGACCTCGAAGACCACGCAGGCGATCCTGGCCGCCGCCGCGGGCCGGCCCTACGAGGTGCCGTTCACCGGGCCGGTGTCGTTCCTCCATGCCGGCGAGATCGCCTGGACGTTCATCGCCGCGGTGTCTGCCGAGCGCGACGGCGCGCCGGTGTTCGACGTCAACGGCCGCGCGACCACGGTCGAGGACATCCTGTCCGCGATCCGCGCGCTGGCGCCGGACGCCAGGCTGACAAGCAGGGGCGCGCCGTTGCCGTTCCCCGCCGACCTGCCGGATGCGCCGGTACGCGCGTTTCTCGGCGCCGGCGCCCCGGTGCCGGTCGCCGAGGGGGTGGGCGAGACGTTGCGGGCGTTCCGCGCCCTGCTTGAAGCGGGAAAGCTCTCGCCCGACGCGATTGCCTGACGCGCCGCGGCGGGATCGGGTCAGTCTGCGGGCGGCGGCGCGTCCGCGGCCTCGACCATGATCTCGCCGCCGGGCGAGCACCACACCTCCTTGTCGCCGCTCGGCTGGCGGATCACCGCGCGGTAGGCGCGCGCCTCGGGGTCGTCCTCGACCTCCTCGACGTGGCCGCCCTGGACCACGATCAGCGCGATCATCTGCTTCATGCGCTCGTAGCACAGCAGGAACATGCCGTCGCCCGCCGCGGCCGGCGCCGGCGCCAGAGCCAGCAACGCGGCCGCCGCCGCGGCCAGGCGCCGGCGCCGGGTCAATACTGGATGCGCCTTGTCAGGCCGCCGTCGGCGACCAGGTTGGCGCCGGTGATGAAGCTCGCCGCGGGGCTGGCCAGGAAGGCGATCGCGTTCGCCATCTCCTCGGGCCGGCCCATGCGCCCCATCGGGTTGCGCGCGAGCATGGCGCGGAACGCGTCGGGGTTGTCGCGCTCGGCGCGCTGCCAGGTGCCCTGGTCGGAGTAGATCGAGCCCGGGCACACCGAGTTGGCGCGGATGTGCTCGGGCGCAAGCTCGATCGCGAGGCCGCCGATGTAGGCGATCAGCGCCGCCTTGAACGAGTTGTAGGACCTGAGCCCGGCATAGATCTCGAGCGCGGCGGTGCTGGCGACGGCGACGATCGCGCCGGCCTCGGAGCGGCGCAGATGCGGCAGCGCGGCGTCGACCGCGTGCACCGTGCCCATCAGGTCGACCGAGAAGCCGGCGGCCCACGCCTGGTCGGTGAGCGCGACCGCGAGCGCGCTGGCATTGGCGATGACGATGTCGAGGCCGCCGAGCCGTTCGGCGCTCGCCGCCACCCAGTCGGCGAGCAGGACGCCGTCGCCGACATCGACCGCGGTGCCGATCACGCGCGGGCCGCGCGCCGACAGCGCCGCCACCGTCGCCTCGACGCCGGCGGCGTCGCGCGCGCACAGCGCGACCTCGCAGCCCTCGGCGAGCAGCCGCTCGACCACCGCCCGGCCGATGCCGCGCGTGCCGCCGGTGACGATCGCCTTCAGCCCCGCCAGCCCGAGGTCCATGGCGCAGTATCCGAGCCCGCCGACCCGCCGGCAAGGCGAGTCGCGGGCGGTCCGCTCAGCGCCCGCCCGACGCCTTCGCCGCCACCTTGGCCAGGCCGGCGACCAGCTCGACCCCGGCCTCGCCGCCGTCACCGATCACGCGCTGGGCGATCACCGAGCGCAGCGCGTCGACGTGCAGGCGCGCCGCCGCGACCACGGCGCGGTCGAGCACCGGCGCGCGCTCGAGCAGCTTGCACAGGCTGTCGCCGATCATCGACACCAGCGGATAGCCGAAGGTGCCGCCCTGGCCCTTCATGTCGTGGGCGATGCGATAGAGCGCATCGCGCAGCGGCCGTGCGCCGGGGCTCGCCTCGAGCTCGCGGCAGGCGGCATCGAGCCGCTCGGCATCCTCGCGCGCCCATTCGAGGTAGTCGTCGACCAGGTCGGCGAGCTTGTCCTCGGCCTTGCGCAGCACATCGGCCAGGCTGTGCTCGCTCGGCGGCGCCTTGTCCTTGAGCGCATGGGAGGGGCCCGACATCTCGACCTCGCGCGCCTGCTCGGGCGCCGCCGGCCAGCCGAGCCAGTCCGGGCTCACGCGGCCGTCTCCCGCGGCGACGCGGACGCGGCCTCGGGCTCCTCGGCGCCGCGCTCGATCTTGCGCCGGTCCGGGCCGGCATAGCCGTCGTCGCCGTGGCGCTGGCGGTCGGGCCCGACATAGTCGGGCGTGCGCACGAACCTGCGCGGCTTCAGGATCACCTCCTCGATGCGCATATACAGCGCCTTCGGGGTCATCGGCTTGGCCAGGAACTCGGTCACCCCGGCATCGCGCGCCTCGGCGACGCGCGCCTCCTCGGTATGGCCCGAGATCATGACGATCGGCACCGTCGGGCACGGGCTGTCGGGGGCGCGGCGCAGCGTCTGCGTGAGCTCGATGCCGTCGACCGGCGCCATCAGCCAGTTGGTGATCACGATGTCGGGGGTGAAGGAGGCCAGCACCTCGAGCGCGGAGGCGCCGTCCTCGGCCTCGCGAATGGTGCGCGCGCCGAACAGCCTGAGCACGTAGCGGATGATCGCGCGCATGTGCCTGCTGTCGTCGACGACCAGGAACGATACCGCCGACAGGTTGAGAATGGTCCTCACCGCGTTACTCCTGCGGGCCGCGCCATTCTTACCATCGGTCCGCAAGTTACAGCCACAACTTATTGAATCTAGTGCGCACGTGCAGACCGGCGAGCGCCGGCTGAAGCACGTCCACCGCGGCCCCATCACTACCGGCGGTTCGAGGAAAGGAATTTCTGATTCGCACTAATCAGAGGGGTCGGAGTGGCGCGCCCAAGGGGAATCGAACCCCTGTTTCCGGCGTGAGAGGAATCGGAAAGCGTCCGCGGGCGTTCGTGGCCGTCCGACCCATCTATTTGATATACGGACCTTTTCTCGATTCTCGTTCGCGCTTGTCCCCGGCCGTCCGCACGCGTATATTGGACAAATATTGGACACGTTCGCCGCTCCCGCCGCGACGGGGCGGCATGTCGGAGGGTAAAAGGATGGCACGTTCGGTGACGGACACCAAGCTGAGCACCCGCACGGGCCGGCTCCAGCTCGCGCCGCGCGGCAAGCCCTACTACCGCGAGCTCGAGCAGGGCTTGCACCTGGGCTATCGCCGCCTGAAGCGGGGCGCCGGCCGGTGGGTCGCGCGCGTCTATGTCGGCAACGAGCAGTACCGCGCCGAGGTGATCGGCACCGCCGACGACTACGGCGACGCCGCGCCCGACGACGACCCCGACCGGGCGCGCATCCTGGACTACAAGCAGGCGCAAGAAGCCGCCCGGCGCGCGGCCGACCGCATCCACCTCGACCCCGGCGCGAGCCTCGAAGGTGTCGGCGCCGAGCAGCCGGCGGGCAACGGCCGGTTCACGGTCGAGCGGGCGCTGCGCGACTACCTCAAGGCGATGGAGCACCGGGGCCAGAACGCCGCCGATTCGCGCGCCCGCGCCGAG
>DASWHU010000217.1:0-16357 GCA_036398035.1 Alphaproteobacteria bacterium
CCCGCGAACAGCGCGTAGGAATCGCTGTTGAGCAGCGCTTCCTCGGTATCGAGGAACAGGAACCGTGTCGTGTGCTGGTAGATGTCGTCGACGCTCTCCGGCGCGCCGAGCGACATGCCGACGCGGTGCGCGCATTCGTGAATCATCGTTTGCGCCCGCCGGCGGTCGGAGTTGCCGAAATGCGAGTTGGTCAGGCAGATCGGCGTCACGTCCTGCGAGCAAGGCGCCGGGCTCGCGGTGCAGACATAGGCGAGCGCGCCGGTGCGATCGGGATTGCAGCCATATTCGTTGGTCACCCATGTGCTTTGCAGGCAGTCGCGGACGCACACCAGCCGCTCGCGCGCTGTCGACACGGTCGCCGACGAGGTGTCGTTGAAGTACCAGTCGAGCGCGCGCGAGGTATCGCGCTCGAGCGGCGTCGTGCCAAGTGCGCGGATGGCGTCTTGCACGTAACCGATCGCGCGCGTCAGGTCGTCGAGGATCGTTGCGTGCCGGTCGCCGCAGCGCGCGTACTGGCAGGGATCGTCGGCGCCGCCCGAGCACGGCGCGCCGTAATTCTGTGGTTGGGCCGGTGCCGGTGCAGGTGCCGGCGCAGGGCCGGGCGCGGGACCGGCGCCATCGTCGCGCCGGATAGTGGCGGACGGCGTCTCGCGGCCCGAGCCTTGCTGCACGACGTGGGCGAGCTCGTGGGCGATCAGGCGCCGGCCACCCCTGCTCGCGGGCGCCCAGGCGCCGGGCGCGAAGGCGATGTCGCGGCCGAGGGTGTAGGCGCGGGCGCCGATCGCGCGCGCCGCTACGCCTGCGCGCACATGGTCGTGGACGCGCACGTTCGAGAAGCCGTGGCCGAAGCGCGGCTCGAAATAGGCGCGCAGGCCCGTCGACAACGGCTGGCCGCCGCTCGCCACCGCCGCGGCCGCGGCCTCCGCGCCGGCGGCGTGCAGACCGCCCCCTTCTGCCTTGGCCTGGACCCCCTCCTCTTCCTGCTCCTCTTTCTCGGCCACCTGGCGGCGCATTATCTCGCGATCCTCAGCCGCGCACGCCGCGCAGGCACGCTGCGCGCCCAGGCCCACGCGGCCGAGCGCCCCGGCGGGACCGCCCGCGACCACCCGATCCGCCGCGCGGTCGGCCGCGCGCTCGAGCGGGTCATTGGCCGGCCCCACCGTGAGCTTCGCTTGCAGAGCGCGGTTGCTCGGGCCGGGCGAGCGCTGCGCGCAGCGGCACGCCGCGCCGGCCGGGCGCGATGCGGCCGGCGCGCTCTTGGCGAAAGCGCGCGCCATCATGGCCGGCGCCCGCGCACGGCACGCTGCACGGCGCGGCTCAACGCCTCGGCGATCGCCTCCGGGCCAGACCCGTGGGGCAACCGCAGGCGCAGCCGGGGCAGGTCGACGCGGCCCCCCGCCGGCAAACCGGCATCGCCCGCGCCGAGCGTTTCGCTGAGCCGCGACTCGACCGCCGCGGCGATCTTCGGCGCCGCCGGTACCTGCGCCGACTGCTTGGCCCCAAAACGCGAGGGTTCGCCCGCCATCGCTTACCTCGCACCCTGCCAGAGCGGCCGGAAATCCTTGTCGAGTTTGCGGAACTCGGCGCGGGCCGCGCGCGTGACGTGGTCCATGCCGATCGGGCGCGCCTCGGCCGCGGCAAGGAACGCCGCGTTGACCGCGATCACGGTGATGTTGCCGCCGGCGACCTCGAGCCGCGCCAGCGCATCGAGATCGAGCTCGCGGGTCGGCGCCTGGGGCGGGAACGCGCGCGCCCAGATCGCCCGGCGCAGCGCCGCGTCGGGCAGCGGGAAGTCGATGACGTAGCGCAGCCGCCGCAGGAACGCCGCATCCAGGTGGCTTTTGAGGTTGGTGGCGAGAATCGCGAGCCCGCCATAGGTCTCCATGCGCTGGAGCAGGTAACTCACTTCGATGTTGGCGTAGCGGTCGTGGCTGTCGCGGACCTCTGTGCGCTTGCCGAACAGCGCGTCGGCCTCGTCGAAGAACAGCACCGCGCCCGACGCCTCGGCGCCGTCGAACACGCGCTTCAGGTTCTTCTCGGTCTCGCCGATATATTTCGACACCACGCCCGACAGGTCGATGCGGTACAGGTCGAGGTCGAGGTCGCCGGCGATCACCTCAGCGGCCATGGTCTTGCCGGTGCCGCTCGGACCCGAGAACAGCGCCGAGACCCCACGGCCGCGCGGCAGCCGGCCGGCGAAGCCCCAGCGCCCGTAGACCTCTGCCCGGTGGCGGACCTGGCCGGCGATCGCCACCAGACCGTCGCGCACACCCTCGGGCAGCACGATGTCGTGCCAGGTGAAGTGCGGATCGATGCGCTCGGCGAGCTCGTCGAGGGCGTGCCCGGCGGCCTCGCGGCAGGCGGCCCACAGGCCGGCGGCGTCGGCGGGCGGCGCGCCGGCCGCGACTGCGGCGATCTCCGCCGGGCCGAGCGCGAACTGGTCGGCAACCGCCTCGATGCCAGAGGCGAGCGGCGCGGCGGCGGTGCCGAGGGCCGCGTGCCAAAGCGCGCTGCGATCCGCCGCCTCGAGCGCGCCGAGGCGCGCGCGGATCGGCGCCACCGGCAAAGCCACGCTGTCGTGGGCGACGACGATTACGCATGCCTCGAGCCCTGCGGCGGCGTCCTCGGCGCATTGGCGCGCCCGCTGTCGGCGTTCCTCGGCCCCGGTCCAGCGGTCGGGATCGGCGTCGATCAGGAACGCCAGCCCCTCGATCCGCGCCTCGCGGGCGAGCAGGGCAAACAGCGCGCGGCGCTCGCCCGGCGCGTCAGGCACCAAGCGCGCATCGAGTTCCACGAGCGCGAGTCCGAAGCGCCCTGCGAGCGCCGCAGCCAATGCGCGCCGGCCGCTGCGCGGCGGCCCCGTGATCTGGGCCAACGGGCGCGGCGCATCCGCGAATGCCGCCGCCAGGCCGTCGACGGTATCGCGGTGGCGGAGCGGGCAGTCGCCCGCCGCCAGCGGCCTGAGGCAGGCGCGCACCCGCGCATCCAGATGCGCTTCGCCGACCAGGAACCGGGCCAGCCGCTCGTCGAGAGTGAACGAGCTCAATGCCGCGGCGCCGTCGGCAGTTTGAACGAGCGCGAAGCGGCGCAGCGGCGCATCGGGCGCGAGCCGTGCGAGCAGCCGCCGCCAGGCCTCGCCTCCGTCCGGCGCGAGCAGCGCGCGCGCAAGATGCGGTGTTGCCTCGGTGATCGACAGGCGATCGTGGGCATAGCCATAGAGCGCCTGAAAGGCGGCCTCGGCGCGCGGCGCGAGCGCAAGCAGCAACAGGTCCTCGTCGGCGGGGGCGAGACCGAACAGCGCCGAGAGCTGGTCGATCGCCGACTCCCGGCCGGCGGCGCTGAGCTCGGCCCGTGCCGTCTCGTAGGCCGCGCGCGCCGCGTTATCGGTGGCCCGGCCAGCCACACGGCGCCGCTCGCCGGCGAGGTCGCGGAGCAGCCAGTCGGCCTCGCGATCGCTCATCACCTCGACCCCGTCGGCCGTTACCTTGGCCGGCGCCGAGGCGCGCAAGGCGGCGATGTAGTCCTCGAGCAATCCGCGCAGCCAGGCGAGGCCGAGCTCAACCACCTCGCGATTGCGCGCCAGCCACCACCCCGGGTCCGCGCTGAGCGGCGCCGGTTCGGCTTCGCGGCGGGCGGCGCCGGTCATGGGTTAGGGGCCCAAGGTGAAGACGAAGCCGCTGTCGCGGCTGCGCGCGCCGTCGACCTGGACCGCCACCGGAAAGGGATCGCCGGCCGGGCTCGGCGCAGGCAGCAGCGCCGCCGCCTCGGCGACCGGAATCTCGACCGCGGTCGGCGTCGGCGCGGCCCACGGGTCGCCCGCGCCCGGCGCGCGCACCGCCACCGCCGCATCGCCAACGATCACCTCCGCCATCCCGGCCGCCGGGTGCCACAGCCGCGTCCCGGTTACTTGCAGCACGTCGGCGGCGGTGCCGGCGGCGGGCAAGATGCCCGTGATCCGCGGCACCAGTTGGACCAGCGCAACGTTGGAGCGGTAGCGCCTCGGCTCGCTCACGGACACGCCGTGGTCGAGGACGCCGGCAACGCCGTCGGTCGGATGCTCGACGATGACCTGGACCTCGAGCGGCCCCGGCTGAAGGAAATCTGCGGGCGCGATCGGCCGCGGCAGGGGATGGTCGAGGTCGGGCGCGTACTGGGCGTCGGGCAAGGTGATGCGGATGTGCCCGTCCCCCGGCGGGCTGACCCGGATCGGCTCGAGCGTGCCGAGGCGCACGAACAGGCGCTCGGCGAGCACGCCCTCGGCGACGATGGTCAGCTCGTCGCCGATACGCAGGCGCAGCTCGCCGATCGGCGCGCCCGGCGCCGGTGTCGCGTAGAGCGCGTGAATCTCGGGCCGGCGGCGGACTGTGGCCAGGATGCGCCGGGTCTCTACCGGCTGCGGCGCCGGCCGCGGCTCACGCGTCTCGATCTGGACCACGGTCGCCTCGTAGACCACCGAGCGGCGGAAGTTCTCTTCCGACAGCGCCGACCACACCTTGGTCAGGTCGTCGAGGGTGATCGGATGGAGCACGATCTTGACCCGCTCGAACTCGCCGTTGAGCGCGGGATCGAGGATCGGGTCGCCGACCGTGCCGGCGACCGGGTTCTCGATCGCCAGCGAGTCGATACGGTTGCCGAAGTGGTGCAGGACGCGCATCGCATCGCCGAGCAGCGCCTGGGCGTTGAGTTCGGCGTCGGGCTGGGTCTCGAGCGCGCTGTGGGTGGTGACCAGGTAGCGCAGGTCGAGCGACAACGGCGGCCGTCCGTAGGCGGCCGGGTGGCCGCGGCCCGGGATTTCCTGGTTCTTCAGCGCCGCGCTCTCGTGGACCTGGTACAGGTAGAGGTTGACCCGCCCGCCGTCGACCCCGGCGACGGTCACGTCGGGCGGGGCGATGGTCACCGCCGCGCCGCTGACCATGCGGTCGAGCAGCAAGGTGCGGAGCGTCCGGCTGACCGCGGCGATGGCGGTGTGGTCGGCCATGCCCCGGTCTCACCGAACGCGACCGCGCCGGGCCAAGGCGTAAGACTCGAAGCCGCGCGTGCGCACGGGTTGCGACCGGGCCGAGGGCGGCGCAACGGGTGCCGGCGGCGGCGCGATCTCGACCTCGATGCGGCCGATCGACACGGTCACCGCAGGTGCGCGGTCGCGGTGTCGCGGCGGCGCGCCGGGCGCCGGCAGCGGCTCGGCAATCGCACGGCGCGGCGCGGGCAGCGGCGGCTTGGCCCGCGCAGACGGCACGGCCGTCTCGGTGGCGACGGGCGCGGCACGCGCCGGCGGGCCCGAGCTAGTCTCGATTGGCCGCGCGTTCGGCGCACGCCCGTGAACGGGCGCCGTCGCGGCGGGCGCCGGCCGAGAAGCGTCCGGCGCGGGGACAACCGTTTGCGGCGCCGGCGGCGACTGCGCGACCGCGGAGCCATCGGGCCGCACCACGCGGCGCGCGGACCGCGGCACGGGCACCGCGACGGAAACCGCGCGCGGCAGTGACGGTGCGGGCCGTGCCCGCGGAGACTCTGACGCGGGCAGCGCCCGTGGCGCTACCGCATCATCGGCGTCGGATCGCGCCGTACCCGCAGGCGCCGCGGCATCCGGCAGACCCGGTTCCATGGGCGCCAGCGATTGAGCGGGAGACGCGACGGTCTCGGCCGCGATCTCGAACGGCGCGCCGTTCGCCCCGGGCGCTGCGCCGCCGTCGGTCTCGAAGCGCGCATGAGGACGCGGCGCCAGCAGAGCCGGTCCGTCGGCGGCGGACAGGCCGGCGGCGCGCAAGGCGAGTCGTTCAATGAATCCGCTCATGCTGTACCGGCCGCGAGCGCGAGGTAGCGCCGCCGTCGCGCGACGCTGAGCGCAAGTATGTCGGCCTCCGCCCAATGATAGGTGCGAGCTAGCCGGTCGACCTCGCCGAAGATGCCGCCAGGTCGGGAAAGCTCGTTGTCGACGAAGCTTTGCGCGTCGATTAGCGCCACGATGTCGGCGCCGCAGGCCGGGCACGGCGCGCGCACTGCGGTCTCGGCCTCCGGGTCGAGCCTCGCCATAGCCTCAGCCAGCGGCGCGCGCAGGTCGGCCAGCACCGAGACCGGCGTGACCGCCCGGCCGGCGCCGTCCTCGACACCGAGCACGCAGCCCTCGAGCACGACGTCGGCAGCCCGTGCCGGGTCGCGGCCGGCGATACGCGCGGCGGCCTCCTGATCGGCGCCCCGCGCAAGCCGAAAGCGGACCTTGAGCACCGTGCCCTCGACCGGAACTTCCAAGGTCCGGGCGTCGTCACCCGGCGCCCGCGCCGGCGGCTCCGCGAGTACCTCGTCGACGCCGAACGCAAACTCCAAGGTCTCGCCGCAGCCCTCGGCCGGGCACCGGGCCACGGCCTCGAGCGGCTTGGCGAAGGTGCGCTCATAGACGCTCAAAATGAGCCGCTCGCGATCGCCCGCGGTGAGCCCGCGCGCGTCGTCCTCGGTCACCGGCGCGACCTTGCCGATGGCGGCAGTGGTGGCCGCGATCAACGCGGTCGCGCGCGCCGCCGGGCTCGCGCCGGGGCCGAGCTCCGCGAGCCGCGCCTCGTCGGCGCCGGTGAGCGCGCGGACCACGGCCTCGCGGTGGCGGGTCCGCGCCCGCCCGAGCCCGTGGCGGAGCGTCACTGTCGTCTCGACGGCCATGGCGAGCCGGCGCCTGCCCAGCCGCTCACTCGGGTTCGGTGAAGCTCGGCTCCGCGGGTTCGGTGACGGCGAGGTCGCGCTCCCAGCCCTCGTTCTCGAGCTTGAGCGTCTGGATGGCGACGGCATTGGCGTTGGCGTCCATCTCGGGCAACGACTGGTACTCCGACACCCAGCAGCGATAGACGTTGTAGGACAAGGCCTTCTGGCCCGCCTCGTTGAACACGTCGATGATCACGTCCTTGCGGAAGTCGGCCAGCGACACCTCGGAGCCGGCACCGGCGCCGAAGTTCCACACCTTGTTCGCCCACTGCTCGAACTCGAGATCGTGGGTAACGCCGCGCTCGAGCGTGATCGCCTCGTAGCTGCTGCGCCCGGGCGACTTGCGGCTGGACGAGGGATCGCCGCCTTCGCGGTGCTCGACCACCTCTGTGGTGCGGCGCAACGCCGAGACCTTGCTGACGCCGGCGACGTAGCGTCCGTCCCACTTCACCCGGAACTTGAAGTTCTTGTACGGGTCGAAGCGGCGCGGATTGACTGTGAACTGGGCCATGGCGGCGACTCCTTACAGCTCTAGGCTTCGGCGCGGCGGGCGATCTGCTGGATCTTGAGGATCACGAACTCGGCAGGCTTGAGCGGCGCGAAGCCGACCTCGATGTTGACGATCCCGTTGTCGATGTCCTGCTGGGTCGTGGTCTCGGAATCGCATTTGACGAAATAGGCGTCGCGCGGGGTGGTGCCCTGGAACGCGCCCTTGCGGAACAGGTCCTGCATGAACGCGCCCACGTTGAGCCGGATCTGTGCCCACAGCGGCTCGTCGTTGGGCTCAAACACCACCCATTTGGTGCCGCGGAACAGGCTCTCCTCGATGAACAGCGTGGTCCGCCGGACCGGCACGTACTTCCAGTCCGAGGCGATCACGTCGGCGCCCTCGAGGGTGCGCGCGCCCCAGCAGATGTTGGCGTAGACCGGGAAGGTGCGCAGGCAATTGATGCCGAGCGGATTGAGCGCCCCGTTCTGCTGGTCGGTGAGCCGGTATGCCAGGCTTTCGACGTTGCGCAGGCGGGCGTCGGTGCCGGCCGGCGCCTTCCACACGCCCCGCTGGGTGTCGGTGCGCGCCCACAGCCCGGCGATGGTGCCGCTCGCCGGGATCGAGCGCGGCCGGTTGCGGTTGAGCGGGTCGGGCACGTTGGTGCGCGGATAGTACACCGCGCCATTGCGGTGGCGCAGGCTCTCGTTGTCGGCGAGCCACGACTGCATCTGCTCGAGCCGGATCACGTCCGGCGCAATGTCGATGATGATCATCGACCGCCGCTCCTCGGCATAGGCCTCGGCCTCGGCGTAGACCGCGCGCATGTCGACGTCGGCCATCAACGGCACCTGCGGCAGGGTGAGGATGTTGAACAGGTCGACGTCCTCGAGCGCGTACAGGCCGGTCTTCGCGGCACGCGTGCCCTGGAACACGGTGGCCGGCACGACGAAGCTGCCGGCGGCGTCGAACACGGTGCCGTCGTCGCCGTTGTCGAGCGCATAGAGCTGCGGGCCGAACACGGCGCCGCCATCGAGGCCGTAGCTCGCCACGTCGGCGCCGGCGAAGGTCAGCGTCGCTGTCTCGTCGAACGGACGCGAGGTGGCGCCGGTGCGGATCAGGAAGTGGCGCGGGTTGCCGGGGGCACCGTTGCCGACCACGCGCACCGTGGCGCCGGACAGGTAGTCGCGGTGGTGCGGTTGGAAATCGGCGTCGCCGGTGAACGCGGCATCGTTGGCCCCCGCCCGGATGGCGCGCTCAAGCTCCTGCGCCCAGGCCGTGAAGTTGACCGGCGGATGGGCGACGAAATCGAACGCGAGCGTGACCGGGCCGACGCTGACCGCGCCGCTGTCGAGGTTGAGGGTCACGGTCAGGTCGTCGATGTTGCCGAGCGCGGGCACGGTCGCGGCCAGGTCGGCACCGTAGGTGCCGCTGGTCGCCGGCCGGTCTGAGGCGGCCGGCGTGGCGCCGTCGAGATGGAGCTGGATCAGCTGCGAGCCTTGGTTGACCACCTCGAGCGCGTTGTTCGGCGTGTCAACCTCGAGCGTCAGGTTGCGGAACAGCTCGGTCTGCAGCACCACCGTGCGGTCGCCGTCGATACGCACCTCGCTGACCCTGAGGTTGAACAGCGTGGCCGGGTCGCTGGTGTCGTAATCGACCTCGAGACGGAGGTTCTCGCCCCAGTCGCCCGGATCGTCGACGCTCTCGCCGCGCACGCGACGGCCGGCGCGGGCGGTGAACACGTCGGTGCCGCTGCCGTCGGGTGCGGTGTTGAGCACCAGCTCCGCCGCCACCGCAGCGGTATCCCCGGCCGAGCCGTCGTTGGCGACGCGCACGATCCACGCCTCGGTGCCGCCGTTGAGGAAGAACTGCTGGATCGCGTAGGAGGCGGCGCTGGTGCGCTCGAGCCCGCCATAGATGCGCTCGACGTCTGCCATGCTGAACATCTGCATGGCGGCGTCGGCCGGACCCTTGCGGAACGTGCCGATGATCGCTGCGATCGAGGTCGCGACCGACGTGATGGTACGAACGCCGCTTGGAATCTCTTCGATGTAAACGCCGGGATAGGTGGGATGGACAGGCATTCGATTTCTCCCGAGCCCGTGATGACCCAACGGAGCCGATCGGCTGCCTGCTGCGTTAAGTGGTCCGCGGCGATCAGGCGAACCGATCCGCCCCGCGGATGCGGGACGCCCGCGATCCGCAAACCGAGAAGAGCGCACGCAGTATGACTCCGCGCGGATCGTCCCTCAATCGCAAATGATCCGGGGTTCGTGGTTCCGCTGACGCCGACCTGAATTCGTCTCGCATGGTCGAGGCGAAATTTATTCCACCATGCCGATGGTGTCGGAAGGCCGGGAGCGTAAAGAGTGGGCGCTTGGTCGAAGCGTGCTAGGCAGCCGTTCGCCAAATCCGGTCGCCGGCAAACATTGGCTTTGGAACGATTTTTCGGATCAGACGGATTGCAGGTTGGACCGGGCTTGTGCCGCTGCGCCGTGCGGCCTATCTGGCGCCGAATCGCGGACACGTACCGCGAGCTACTATGGACGGCGCGGGGGCCGGGCGAGCCGGTGATATGATCCTCGCCTGGACGAAGATTTGGTGCCTCTAATCCACACGACCATGATCGCTCAAGATCGTGTTAGCCTGACTCTGCGAATTGACCTTGACGCTTCACACTAAATTTGACTGCGGAGGCCGATACGTCTCAGGCCTGTCGTCAACGAGCGAATAGCTTTCGGATCGGCTGTGGTAAATCACAGGGTTTCCGCCCAGCTTTCGGATTTCCATGAACCGTCGCTCGGCTTGCCGCGCTCCCGTTAAGTCCGCATTACTGCGGAGCGCCGCTTACTCAAGCTCACTAGGTATTGCGACACTGCGCTTTTTTTCTGGAAGTTGGCATGAGCAATCTCGCGTTTATGCTTCCAATGCGGCCGATCGCGGTGCTGTTACCAGTACTGTTACCAAATCACCAATGCCGCTTGAGAGAATGAGAGCAGACTTCCGACTATCCCTTTGAGATGATTGGTCGGAGCGGCCGGATTTGAACCGGCGACCCCTTGTCCCCCAGACAAGTGCGCTGACCAGGCTGCGCCACGCTCCGACCGATCGGCGGCCCGGCGTCGCGACCGGAACCGCGGGCCAACATAGTGCCCGCCCGCGCCCGCCGCAACCGCGGCTCACTTGACGTCGGCGAGCAGCTTTCGCAGCGCCTCGAGCTGGTCGAGAACGACGGCGAGGTCCCCCTCTTCGCCGGCAGCTTCGCCGGCGGCCGCCGGCGGGTCGGCATCTGCGACCGTCTCGGCCGCCCCGGTAGCCGCCGTGCCGGTGCGCTCGTGCAGGATGCGCACGCCGCTTTCGCGCAATAGCTTCTGCACGCCCTTGATGGTGTAGCCGTCGACGTAGAGCAAGTCGCGAATGCCGCGCAGCAGCACGATGTCTTCGGGCCGGTAGTAGCGCCGGCCGCCGCCGCGCTTCATCGGCTTGATCTGCGCGAACTTGGTCTCCCAGAAGCGGAGCACGTGCTGGGGCACGTCGAGCGCCTCGCTGACCTCGCTGATGGTGCGGAACGCGGTGGCGGACTTGCGCGCCGCCGCGCCCCGCGCCGCGGCGGGCTCGCCGTCGCGCTCAGGCAATGCTTGCGGCCGTTCGCCCGCGGCCATCATCAGCTACCGGGCACGGCGCCCAGGGCGCGAGCACGGAAGTCGTTGATCTGGTCCTTGAGCACGTGCGAGGGCCGAAACACCACCACCCGTCGCGGCAGGATCGGCACCTCCTCGCCGGTCTTCGGATTGCGGCCAACGCGCTGCGCCTTCTCGCGCACCATGAAGCTGCCGAATGACGAGATCTTGACCGAGTCTCCCGCCGAAAGCCGGTCCGCAATCGTCTCCAGCACCGAGGCAACCAGTTTCGCCGATTCGTCGCGCGACAGCCCGACCTCGCGGTAGACGGACTCGCTCAACTGCGCCCGCGTCACCGTTGCCATCGCACGCTTCCTCCCCCACCAAAGAGGCCAAGCTAGCTCACTTAAGAAAATCCGTCAATATCAATAACATGCATGATTCCCCTGATAATTCGTTGTGGCCCAACAGGCGCCCGCGCCGCAGGACCGGAGGCGCCGGGCGCGGCACGCCGGCTGCCCAATCGCGATTGGTCGGGGTCGAAGCCGGGCCGAGCGCGCGCCCGGGGACGGCCATCGGAGTTCAGGAACCCGCGGCTTCACGCGCGGGCTCACCGGACCCTTGGGCGGCGTGGAGGTGCGCGAGCTCGTCGATGATGCGCTGATTGATGCCTTCGGCGACCGCGTCGGCGGCGACCTCGACCGCAGCGGCAAAGCCGAGGGCGTCGGTGCCGCCGTGGCTCTTGACCACGGTGCCGTTGACACCCAGGAACATCGCGCCGTTGCGGTGTCGCGGATCGGTCTGCTGGCGCACGGCGCGAAACGCGCTGCGCGCGATCAGGTAGCCGAGCCGGCCTCGCCACGAGCCGAGCAGCGCGCGCTTGACGAAGTCCGCGTACATCCGGCTGACGCCCTCCGCGGTCTTGAGCGCGACGTTGCCCGAGAAGCCGTCGGTGACGACCACGTCGGTGGTGCCTTCGGCGATGTCGTCGCCCTCGACGAAACCGTGGAAGATGAGCGGCAAGTCCTTGGCCTCGCGCAGCACAGCGGCCGCCTGGCGGACCTCGTCGTGGCCCTTCAGCTCCTCGTTGCCGACATTAAGAATTCCGACCAATGGGTTGATGCGACCCAAAACTGCACGGGCGAACACCGCGCCCATGATGGCGAAGTCCACCAGGTTGCCGGCGTCGCACTCGATGTTGGCGCCGAGGTCCAGGAACACGCCTTCGCCGCGCCGGTGCGGCACCACCCCGGCGATGGCCGGCCGGTCGATGCCCGGCAAGGTGCGCAGGACGACCTTGGCCATCGCCATCAGCGCGCCGGTGTTGCCCGCCGATATCACCGCTTGGGCGCGGCCGTCGGCGACGGCGTCGATCGCCAGGCGCATGCTGGTCTTTCGCCCCCGGCGCAGCGCGACCGACGGCTTGTCCTCGGCCGCGACTACCTCAGCCGTGTGCTCGATCGTCGCGCGCTCGCCCAGGATGCGGCGATAGCGCCTGAGCAGCGGCTCGATCCGGGCACGGTCGCCGACCACGATGAACCGCGTTTCCAGGCGCCGGCGCGCCGCCAGGTGGACGCCACGAATGATCGCATCCGGGGCGTTGTCGCCGCCCATGGCGTCGATCGCGATGGTGATCGGCTTGGTCATCGGGTTACAGCCGGCGCCCCCCGAGCAGCCGACCGCGGTCAGAAGTCTTCAGCCGGGCTCAGAATCTCGCGGTCCCGGTACTGGCCGCAGGACGGGCAAACGTGGTGCGGCAGCTTCAGCTCGCCGCAGTTCGGGCATTCGTTGGGCTCACTGCGCCGCAGGCTGTCGTGCGACCGCCGCATGTCGCGCCTGGCCCGCGACTTCTTTTTCTTGGGTAGCGCCATCGCCTTGCTTCCTCTCAGCCCGGACGGCTCGGGTTACTAGACCAGAACCGGGACCGGGGCAAGTCCCGCGCCGCGCCCGCCTAGTCGCTCGCCTCTTCGAGGCCGCCCGAGCGCGGGCGCCCGAGCGCGGCGAACGGGCCGCGTCCGGCGGCCCTGTCCGCGCCCGAGGACTCGGCCCACTCGAACGCCGCGTCCGGCTTGCGCGGATACGGATCGACGGCCAATCCTAGCTGCTCCGCGACGATTTCGCCAATGTCGATGACGGGCCCCGGCGGGGGCTCCGGCGGCTCTGGGTCGTCGAGCGAGAACGAGAGCTCCCTGCGCCGCTCGGGCTCGCCGCCGTCAAGGGCGAACTCGATCTCGACCCCCTGTTCCCCAAGCGTCGCCGGCACCGGCTCGAGGGTGACCACGCAAGCCTGGACGATCGCGGCCTGCCAGTCGAAGGTGACCCGGACCGCCGGGCCCGAGCCGTCCCTGGCCTGGGCCCGGCATAGCTCGGCCCGTGCCGACAGCGATTGGAGCGCGAGCAGGCCGAACCGGGCAGCGAGCGCCGCCAGCTCGTCTTCGCCGGCGGCAATGTCGAGCAGGATCGGCTTGGCATCGACCCTGGCGACGGTCACCGGCCGGGAGAGTTCCGGCGCCGGGGCGGCGCGGCTGGCGCGAGGCTTGGGCACCGATCACGCCCCGGCCACCGGCGGTGCCGGAAACGTCGCGCTGCCGGACCACAGCGGCACGCGGTCGAGCGCAGCGAGCCGGTCCTCGGCCGCGATCACATAGGCGGCGATCGGTGCGGCCGACGCGTGCGCCTCGCCCGCGACGCCAAGCAGGTTGCGCGCCAGCGCCGTCTCGAGCGCCGCCCGGTCGCCGGCATCGAGCGCGGCGCCATAGGCGCGCGCGCGGCCGTAGAATGCCCGCGCCATCGCCTTTACCCGGCGGCCGACGCCGAGGTCACCTGCGCCCATTTCCCGCAAGTTCCGATCCATGTCGTCCAAGGTGGTGTCGAACAGATGCTGCGCAAGGTCCGCGCCGTCGGCGCCGTCGCGGTTGAGCCGGCGGACCAGTAGGACCACGTGCAGGACGACCAGGTCGAAGCGGCCGTCGACCGTGTCCGGGACCAGGGCGGGCGCGTAGAACTCGGGCCGGCGCGCCTGGGCGACCGCGGCCGCGTACAGCCCAACGGCGGCGGCGCGCAGCGCCCGTTCGCGCCGGCGCGCCGCGGGCACCAGCTTGCGCAGCGGCCAAGGCAGCATCAGCCGACCCGTCCGGCGCCGCCCGCCGGCGGTTGACTTGGCCAAGGCGGCGATGACAAATTCGCGGCCTCAAGATCGGCGATCGCATGAGAACGCGCCTGCTTACACGCGGCCCCCAAGCCGCCTCGGATCGGTCCGTGACCCGGCCTGCGCAAGGTCGGCGGCGGGCGCTGCGGGTGGGCGGGGCGCTGGCCGCGGCGGTCGCGGTGGCCGCCTGTCAGCCGCGGGTCGACACCCACGGCTTCATGCCCAACCCCGACCTGATCGCCCAGATCGAGCCCGGCCAGCAGAGCAAGTCCGACGTCGCCGGAGTGCTGGGCACGCCGTCGACGGTGGCGACGTTCGACCAGGACACCTGGTACTACATTACCCAGAAGAGCCGCACCTTCGCCTTCTTCAAGCCCGAGATCGTCGACCAGGAGGTGCTGGTGATCAATTTCGACGGCGCCGAGGTGGTCAGCGACATCAACCGCTACACCATCGAGGACGGCCTGATCATCGACCCGGTCACCCGCAAGACCCCGACCGCGGGCAAGGAGCTGTCGTTCTTGCAGCAGCTGTTCGGCAATATCGGCCGGTTCTCGCAATAGCGCCGCGGCGGCTCACGCCGCCAGCATCGCCAGCAGCAGGATCGCCATGATGTTGGTGATCTTGATCATCGGGTTGATCGCGGGCCCGGCGGTGTCCTTGTAAGGGTCGCCGACCGTATCACCGGTGACCGCCGCCTTGTGCGCCTCGGAGCCCTTGCCGCCGTGGTGGCCGTCCTCGATGTACTTCTTGGCGTTGTCCCAGGCGCCGCCGCCCGAGGTCATGGAGATGGCGACGAACAGGCCGGTGACGATGGTGCCGAGCAGCATCGCGCCGAGGCTGGTGAAGCCGGCCGCGGTGCCGCCGATCCAGCTGATCACGAAATACACCACCACCGGCGCCAGCACCGGCAACAGCGACGGCGCGATCATCTCCTTGATCGCCGCGCGGGTCAGCAGGTCGACGGCGCGGCCGTATTCGGGCCGCGCAGTGCCCTCCATGATCCCGGGGATCTCCTTGAACTGGCGGCGCACCTCGACCACCACCGCGCCGCCGGCGCGCCCGACCGCCATCATGCCGAGGGAGGCGAACAGGTAGGGCAGCAGGCCGCCGATGAACAGGCCGATAACGACATAGGGGTCCTGCAGGCGGAACGCGACCTGGACCTCGGGGAAGTAGTAGTTGAGGTCCTCGGTGTAGGCGGAGAACAGCACCAGCGCGGCCAGCGCGGCGGAGCCGATCGCGTAGCCCTTGGTCACCGCCTTGGTGGTGTTGCCGACCGCATCGAGCGCGTCGGTGGCCTTGCGCACGTCCGCGGGCAGGTCGGCCATCTCGGCGATGCCGCCGGCGTTGTCGGTGACCGGCCCGTAGGCGTCGAGCGCCACCACCATGCCGGCCAGCGCGAGCATGGTCGTGGCGGCGACGGCGAGCCCGAACAGGCCGGCGGCGAGAAAGGCGGCGATGATGCCGGCGGCGATCACCAGCACCGGCAGGGCGCAGGCCTCCATCGATACCGCCAGGCCGCGGATGATGTTGGTCGCGTGCCCGGTCTCGGACGCGCTGGCGATGCTGCGCACGGGACGGAATGCGGTCGAGGTGTAGTACTCGGTGATCCACACCAGCCCGCCGGTGACCGCGAGCCCGACCAGCGCGCAGACGAACAGCTCGCCGCCGGTGACCTCGCGCGCGCCGGCGTGATAGACGGTGCCGAAGCCGACCCAGACCGCGATCACGATCGCGATCAGCACCGCCGACATCGCCGCCGTGCCGACGAGGCCCTTGTAGAGGGCGGCCATGATGTTGCCGCTGGCGCCGAGGCGGACCAGGAACGTGCCCGCCACCGAGGCCAGGATGCAGGCGCCGCCGACCACCAGCGGGAAGGCGAGCATGGTCGCCTGCTCGGCGCCGGTGAAGAAGATCGCGGCCAGCAGCATGGTCGCGACCACGGTCACCGCATAGGTCTCGAACAGGTCGGCGGCCATGCCCGCGCAGTCGCCGACATTGTCGCCGACATTGTCGGCGATCACCGCGGCGTTGCGCGGGTCGTCCTCGGGGATGCCGGCCTCGATCTTGCCGACCAGATCGGCGCCGACGTCGGCGCCCTTGGTGAAGATGCCGCCGCCGAGCCGGGCGAAGATCGAGATCAGCGACGCGCCGAAGCCAAGCGCGACGAGGGCGTCAATGACCGGGCGCTCGGTCGCGGCGAAGCCGAGGCCCTCGGTCATGACCGCGAAATAGATCGCGACCGCAAGAAGGGCGAGGCCGGCGACCAGCATGCCGGTGACCGCGCCGGACTTGAACGCGATCTCGAGGCCGGCCGCCAGGCTCTGGCTGGAGGCCTGGGCGGTGCGCACGTTGGCGCGCACCGAGACCAGCATGCCGATGAAGCCGGCAGCGCCCGAGAGCGTGGCGCCG
>DASWHU010000218.1:0-6440 GCA_036398035.1 Alphaproteobacteria bacterium
AGGTGTTCTGCGGGCCGTCGGCGGTGTTCACCAACGTGCTCACCCCGCGCGCCTTCGTCGAGCGCAAGGACGAGTTCCGCCCGACCCTGGTCCGCCGCGGCGCCACCGTCGGCGCCAACGCCACGGTGCTGTGCGGGACCACCGTCGGCGCTTACGCGATGATCGGCGCCGGCGCTGTGGTGACCCGCGACGTCGCCGACCATGCGCTCGTGATCGGCAGCCCGGCGCGCCGGGTGGGGTGGGTCAGCCGCACCGGCGAGCGGCTCGGCAGCGACCTGGTGTGCCCGCGCACCGGCGAGCGCTATCGCGAGACCGACGGCAGGCTCGAGGCGATTGACTGAGCCGTTCCCGTTCGTCGACCTGGCGGCGCAGCAGGCGCGCATCCGGCCCGCGCTCGACCGGCGCATCGCCGCGGTGCTCGGCCACGGCCGCTACGTGCTCGGGCCCGAGGTCGCGGAACTCGAGCAGCGGCTCGCCGCGTTTGCCGGTGCCGCGCACGCGGTCGGCGTGGCGAGCGGCACCGACGCGCTCCAGATCGCGCTGATGGCCGAAGGCATCGGCGCCGGCGACGCCGTGTTCGTGCCCGCCTTCACCTTTCCCGCCACCGCCGAGGTGGCGGTGGTGATCGGCGCCGAGCCGGTGTTCGTCGACGTCGATCCCGTCACCTGCAACATAGATGCGGCCGACCTCGAGCGGCGCATCGCCGAGACCGCGGCCGAGGGGCGGCTCAGGCCGCGGGCGGCGATCGCGGTCGATCTCTACGGCCTGCCAGCCGACTACCCGGCGCTCGCCCGGATCGCCGACCGCCACGGGCTGCTGTTGATCGCGGACGCGGCGCAGAGCTTCGGCGCCTCTCTCGCCAACCGCCGGGTGGGCACGTTAGCGCCGGCCACCGCGACCAGCTTCTTCCCGGCCAAGCCGCTCGGGGCCTACGGCGACGGCGGCGCGCTGTTCACCGACGACGGCGCGCGCGCCGAGGCCTGGCGCTCGATCCGCGGCCACGGCAGCGGCGGCGCGCGCTACGACATCGTCCGCATCGGCCTCAACAGCCGGCTGGATACGCTGCAGGCCGCGGTGCTGCTGGCCAAGCTCGAGGTGTTCGAGGACGAGCTCGCCAGCCGCCGGAGGATCGCCGAGCGCTACCACGCGGCGCTCGGCCGCGCGCTCCGTTGCCCGCCGATGCCTGACGGCGTCGCCCAGGCCTGGGCCCAGTACACGGTGCGCGTCGCCCGCCGTGACCAGGTCGCCGAGGCGATGCGGGCTGAGGGCGTGCCGACCATGGTCTACTACCCGCGCCCGCTGCACCTGCAGCCGGCCTATGCAAGGTTCGCCGACGGCGCGGGCTCGCGCCCGGTGAGCGAGGCACTCGCCGGCGAGGTGCTGAGCCTGCCGATGCACCCCTATCTCGACCGTGCCCGCCAGGACCGGGTGGTCGCGGCGCTGCTCGCTGCCTGTGGCCGGTGAGGCGGCGGGTCGCCTTCGTGCTGCCGTCGCTCGCGCTCGGCGGCGCCGAGCGGATCGCGACCTCGCTGATCGGCGCGCTCGACCGGACGCACTTCGAGCCGGTGCTGGTCGCGCTCACGGCCGAGGGGCCGCTCGCGCACTCGCTCGCGGGCGATGTCAGGGTCGTCGATCTCGGCCGCGCCCGGCTGCGCGGCGCGCTGCCCGCGCTGGTCCGCGGCCTGCGGGGCGTGCGCGCCGATGTGGTGGTCTCCACCCTCGGCTACCTCAACCTGGCGCTCTTGGCCGTGCGCCCGCTGCTGCCGGCGGCGACGCGCATCGTCGTGCGCGAAGCCAACACGCCCTCGCTCGCGCTGCCGCACGCGCCCTATGCGCTCGCCACGCGGCTCGGCTACCGCCTGCTCTACCCGACCGCCGACGCGGTGCTGTGTCAGCATCGCGGCACGTTGGCCGAGATGGCCGAGCGGTTCGCGGTCGCGCCGGCGCGGCTGCACGAGCTGGCGAACCCGGTCGACGAGGACGCGCTGCGCGCCGCCGCCGCGACGCGCAGCGCAGCCGGCCCCGGGGTGCGGCTGGTCGCGGCCGGGCGGCTCACCCGCCAGAAGGGCTACGACCGGCTGATCCCGCTGCTCGCCGAGCTCGCGCCCTCGACCACGCTCACCATCTTCGGCGACGGGCCCGAGCGCGGCGCGCTCGAGACGCTCGCGCACCAGCCCGCGGTGCGGGGCCGGGTGCGGCTCGCCGGCACGGCCGACCCGCTGGCGCCGGAGCTCGCCGCCGCCGATGCCTGCGTGCTCGCCTCGCGCTGGGAGGGGCTGCCCAATGTCGCGCTCGAGGCGCTCGCCTGCGGCACGCCGGTGATCGCGACCCCCGAATGCGGCGGCCTGGCCGCGCTCGCGCGCGCGGGCGCGGTGACCATTGCGCCGTGGCGGGCGCCATTCCGCGACACGCTGGCGGCGGTCGAGCCGACGCCAGGCGGGGTGCGGCCGCGGCCGTCGCTGCTGCCGGCCGAGTTCCGCCTGGCCGCGGTCACGCGCGCGTTCGAGGCGGTGCTCGAGTCGCTGTAAGTTGCGCCCTCTCCGCCACCAGCACGCAGCCGGCGACCGCGAGGTCCTGGTCCGCGAGCGGCCGCAGGCTGCGCGCGAGCCGTGGGCGGACCGCGCGCACGGCGGCGAGCGCGCGGGCGCGGAGCGTCGCGTCGATGTCGGCCCAGGCCGCCGGCGCGATCTCGCCGTCGACGCCGGCGAGGCGCGTGATGCGCAGCGAGCCCGCGAGCCGCGAGCGCGCCAGCCAGTCGCGCCACGCCGGCAGCAGCATCCGGTTGGGCCGCCCGGCGTGGCGGGTCATCGCCCGCCACAGGCGGTCGGGGACGGTGAGGAAGGTGAGCGGGGGGTGGCCGGCGAACATGCCGTGGTCGCGGAAGTCGATCCGGTGCACCATCACGCCGCCGGGAGCGAGCGCGGCGGCCATGTCGTCGAGCGCGCCGAGCGGGTCGTACAGATGCTCCATCACCGCCCGCGACAGGATTGCCTCGAAGACCAGGCCCGCCTCGCGGAAGAAGCGCTCCGCCGGCACGCCTGCGTGGAGGTGGAGGCCGCGCAGGGCCGCCTCGCCCGGCGCGCCGTCGAACAGGGCGTGGAACCCATGACGGTCGGCAAGAGCTCGATAGATCGCGGCCTGGCGGCCCGCGTCGCGCACGCTGGCGTAGCGGTCGATGGCGTGAACCGCCTCGGCGCCGCCGCAGAGACTCAGCATCGCCAGGCCGAAGTTGTCGCCGGGGCCGATCTCGGCGATCGTGCCGGTGAAACGCTCACGTCCCGCATAGGCCAAGTAATCGCGGTGGATGCGCTCGATATAAGCGAGGGATTCGTCGAGCGGGAGCGCGGCGTGGCGCGCGCCCGAGCGGGTGGCGATGTGGCCGCGCGCGAGCCGCCAGCGCATCCGCGCGTCGTCGGCGAGATACCAGGCGCAGGTCAGCGCGACGCTGCGCCGGACCAGCCGCCGCACGCCGGCGAGGCCGGTCAGTGCAGCCGCCCGTGCGGCGGCGCCATCCCCGGGTCTGACCCGGGGACCGGCGCCGGCGCGGCCTCGGTCTCCAGAACGTGGCCGGCCTGGTGATGGGCGATCCGCCATTGGCCCTGCTCGCGCACGAACAGGTTGGTCGCCGCCAGCAGCGCCGGGCCGATGCGCTCCATGCAGGTGACATAGGCGGTCCCGGTCCCCGGGTCAGGCCCGGGGATCGCGTGGCAGGCGGCATCGGCGCAGGCGATGCCGGGCGGCGTCGCCAGGATGCGCCGCCAGCTGTCCATCACCGCCTCGCGCCCGACCAGGATCGGCCAGCCGGGATGGATGCAGGCGACCGGCGCGGCGTCCGCCCACAGCCGGTCCATGGCCGCGTAGTCGCCGGCCGCGAGCGCGGCGTAGAAGGCGGCGTTGGCCGCCAGCACCGCTTGCTCCTCCGACATCGCCCGTCTCCCTCGCCCGACCCGCGCGCGCCATGACTTTCGCCCTGCCCGCCGGCCGTTACGGGCCGCTCAAGAGCCTCGACGGCGGCGTGCTGCACGTCATCACCGGCCTGCACACCGGCGGCGCCGAGACCCAGCTCGCTTCGCTCGCGCTCGCCAACCATCGCGCCGGGCGCGCGCTGGCGGTGGCGAGTCTGATCCCCGGCGGCATCCATCGCAAGCGCCTGGCGGATGCCGGCGTGCCGGTGGTCGACCTCGGCATGGCGCGCGGGCGCTGGTCGTGGCTCGGGCCGTGGCGTCTCGCCCGCCTGATCCGCGCGCTCAGGCCCGCCGCGGTGCAGGGCTGGATGTACCACGCCGACCTGGTGGCGACCGCGGCGTGGCTGATGTCCGGCCAATGGCGCGCGACCCGGCTGTTCTGGGGCGTGCGCTGCTCGGACCTCGACCTCGGCCGCTACGGCCCCGGGCTCGCGCGCACGGTGCGCCTGTGCGCGCTCGCCTCGCGCGTGCCGTGCGCGGTGGTCGCCAACGCCGAGACCGGGCGCGCCGCGCACCGGGCGCTCGGCTATCGCGCGCGCGCCTTCCCGGTGATCGACAACGGCATCGACAGCGTGCGCTTCCGTCCCGACGGCGAGGCACGCCGCGAGGTGCGCGCGCGCTACGCGATCGCCGCCGATGCGCCGCTGATCGCGATCGTCGCCCGGGTCGATCCGATGAAGGACTACCTGACCTTCATCCAGGCGCTCGACCGGCTGCCGGGGGTGCAGGCGCTGGCGATCGGCGAGCGCACCGAGTCGCTGCCCGAGGTGCCGCGGCTGGCGCGCCTCGGCCGGCGCGACGACGTGCCCGCGCTGCTCGCGGCGTGCGACGTGATCGTGTCGTCGTCGGCGTTCGGCGAGGGCTTCTCGAACGCGCTCGCCGAGGGCATGGCGTGCGCGCTGCCCGCAGTCGCGACCGACGCCGGCGACAATGCGCGCCTGGTCGGCGGCTGCGGGCGAATCGTGCCGGCGCGCGATCCCGTCGCGCTCGCCGCCGCGGTCGCGGACGTGCTCGCGAACGATCCCGCCGCGCTCGGGCGGAAAGCGCGGGCGCGCATCGTCGAGACCTTCTCGGTCGCGCGCATGGTCGAGGCGTTCAACCGCCTGCACGATCGCTAGCATGTCGTGCTGCCGAGTCGATCCGTTCCCCCCTCACCCGGCTCCGGGTAAGGCGCGGCATTCGCCGCGCCAACCCTTCGCAACCCTCTCCCCCCACTTGTGGGGGGAGAGGGAAGGGTGAGGGGGGCGCTGGCGGCTGAGCGCGATGTGCGGCATCGCCGGCGTCGCCGCGCCCTCGGGGCTCGATGCGCGCGCTTATCAAGCGCCGCTGGCGCGCGCGATCGAGCGCCTGCGCCCGCGCGGCCCGGACGCGCGCGGCACCTGGCACGATGCGTGCTGCGTGCTCGGCCACACCCGGCTCAAGGTCATCGACCTCTCGCCCGCCGCCGACCAGCCGATGGCCGGGCACGGCGCGGTGATCTGTTACAACGGCGAGATCTACAACTTCGCCGCGCTGCGCGCCGAGCTCGTGGGCGCGGGCATCCAGTTCCGCACCCGCTCGGACACCGAGGTGCTGCTCGCCGGTTGGCGGCGCTGGGGCGAGGCGCTGCTTCCGCGCCTGGTCGGCATGTTCGCGTTCGCGCTGTGGGACGGAGAGGCGCGCGCGCTGGTGCTCGCCCGCGACCGGTTCGGCAAGAAGCCGCTGCTGTATGCCGCCGAAGGCGGGCGCATTGCCTTCGCCTCCGACCTGGTCGCGCTCGACTGTTTGCGCGGCGAGCGCGCCGACATCGACCCGGCCGCGCTCAAGCTCCTGTTCACGCTCCGCTATCTGCCCGAGCCGTGGTCGATCCGCCCGGGTATCGCCAAGCTGCCGCCGGGGCATCTGCTCCGCCTCGACTCGGCCGGGACCAAGGTCACGCCGTGGTATCGGCTGGCGCGGCAACCGTTGCCCCGCTATGCGAACGACGCCGAGGGGCTCGTGGACCTGCGCGCGCGCTTCGACCGCGCCGTCGCCGATCGCCTGGCCGCCGACGTGCCGCTCGGCGTGTTCCTGTCGGGGGGGATCGACTCGGCGCTGGTCGCCGCCGCGGCAACAGCCTCGGGCAACGGCGCGCAGTGCTTCACGGTCGGCTATGACGGCGTGCCCGGCTATTACGACGAGCGCGCGCGCGCCCGTGCCGTCGCGCGCCATCTCGGCTGCCGGCACGACGAGATCGTGGTCCCCGCGGGGGCCGCGCTCGACGCGCTCGACGCGGTGTTCGACGGCCTCGACGAGCCGTTCGGGGATTCCTCGGCGGTGCCGACCTACCTGCTCGCCCGCGCGGCGCGCGCACACGTGACGGTGGCGCTGTCGGGCGACGGCGCCGACGAGGTGTTCGGCGGCTACCGCAAGTACCGCGCCGAGCGCTTGGCCGGCCTGTACCGGGCGCTGCCCGCGGGCCTGCGCCGGCGGGTGATCGAGCCGCTGGTCGAAGCG
>DASWHU010000219.1:0-5584 GCA_036398035.1 Alphaproteobacteria bacterium
ATGCCCCGCGTCGACATCGGCACTGCCGCGCTTTACGACGGCGATAACGCCTTGAACGGCCGCGCGGCACCCCGGGTGGCGTTGCTCGGGGGGCACGGCGGGAGGCGTCGTCCGATGGCGAAGCGAAACGATCGAGCGAGCACGCGCAACCCGTCGCCGTCGCCGGACCGGCCCTTGGCACCTGGCAGCCGACTCGCGGTCGCCGTCGTTTTGGCATAGCATCGGTTTGGAGGAGCGGCGACCGAACGGAGACTCACAGGTCTGCCGAAGGGGTGCATGTCGCGAGCCGCGCGCGACCATGTGTCGCGCCGGCGACGCCGGAGGACGGCGATCCGCGAGGTGCATCGAACAGGGCGATTTGAGACCGGCGGAGCTGACGCGAATCATGTCGGAAGCATGGCCGAACCGGCAGGCCGAGGCCGCTTGCCGGAAACAGGGAGCCGGGCGAGCCGGGTTGGACGGGCCGGCGAATGCTGCGCGCCGGTTCCTCGGCGGCAGGTGTGGACGGGGCGGTGCCGCCGCGGCCGAGTTCGCGATCATCCTGCCGGTGCTGCTGGCAGTGGTGATGGGAATCGTCGAGTTCGCGTGGATGTATCACGTCGAGAATGAGATGGCGTATGTCGCGCGCGGGGTCACGCGCGACGTTTCGGTGGGTACCTACACCACCGCCCAGGCGACCGCCGAGGTGACCGATCGCCTGAGCCATTTCGGGTACCCGTTCACCGTCAACGTCAACGAGGTTGCCAATGACGTCACCATCGAGGTCTCGGTGCCGATGGCGAGCGCCGCGCTGCTCAACATCATGGGCATCTTCAGCGCCGGATCGATCGATACCTCTGTGACCATGCGCAAGGAACCGTGACCGGGCGCGCGCCCGCCCTTGGCGGGGACGCGCGCCGGGTCAGCGGTCGAGCCCCGGCGGCAGCCGGTTGTGCCAGTCGGTCGCCTGCTGATACGCCCAGCCGATGCGCAATGCCGTCGCCTCGTCATGGCCGCGGCAGACGACCTGCAGCGAGATCGGCAAGCCGCCGCCCGTCGCCCCGTTCGGCAGCGCAAGCGCGCACCAGTCGAGCAGGTTCACCGGCCGGGTGAAGCGCGCCGGTGTCGTCGTCTGGTCGACCGCATCCAGCGCCAGCGCCGGCGTCGCGGTGGTCGGCGTGAGCCAGGCGTCGAACCCCTCGATCGCGGTGAGCGCGGCGCGCTTGCACGCCTCGCGCTCGCGCAGCAGCCGCAGGTAGGCGGTGGCCGAGATGTCGCGGCCGACCTGAATGCGCGGGCGAACGTCGTCGTCGAGCGGCAGGCTCGCATCGTCCACCAGCTCGCCCACCAACGAGTACCCCTCGGCGCCGATCAGCTTGCCGACCATGGCGCCGTAGTCCTCGCTCGAGCGTGGCAGCGACAGAGGATCGATGCGCGCGCCGAGCCCGGCGAGCGTCTCGGCCGCCGCGTCGTAGGCGGCGAGGACCTCGCCATCGATGCCGGCGCGCTCGGCCTCGGCGAGCACGCCGAGACGCAGGCCGGCGACGCCGCGACGCAGCGCCGGCAGCGGGTCGTCGGGCGGATGACGCAAGGTCAGCGGGTCGTCGGGGTCCGGCCCCTGGAGCAGGTTGAACAGCCGGGCGGCGTCCTCGACCGTGCGCGCCATCGGCCCCGGGGTGTCCATGGTCGGCGCCAGCGGCAGCACGCCGTGCACGCTGATCCGGCCGATGGTCGTCTTGAGCCCGGTGAGTCCGCACCAGGACGACGGCAGGCGTACCGAGCCGCCGGTATCGGTGCCGATCGCCCACGGTGCGAGCCTGGCGGCGGTGGCGACACCCGAGCCGCTGCTGGAGCCGCCCGGGGTGCGGTGCGTGTAGAGGTCCCAGGGGTTCCACGGCGTGCCGAGCTGGCGGTTGGTGCCCCAACCGCCCATCGCGAACTCGACCGTGTGGGTCTTGCCGATGACGATCATGCCGGCCGCGATCAGGCGCCGCGCCAGGGTGGCGGTGAGCTTGGAGACGCGCCCCGCCCAATGCTTGCTGCCGCCCATGGTGACGCGGCCCTCGAGGTCGACGATGTCCTTGAGCGCGATCGGCACGCCGTGCCAGGGGCCGACCGCGTGGCCGGCGCGGATCGCCTTGTGCGCCGCCTCGGCGGCGAGCCTGGCGTCGTCCCCGTACACCGCGACGAAGGCGTGCAGCTTCGCCTCGTGCGCATCGATGCGGGCGAGCAGCGCCTCGACCAGATCGACCGGGCTCAGCCGCCCCGCGCCGATCGCCTCGGCCGCGGCGGACGCGCTCAGGAACGCGGGATCCGTTGCCCGCATGTTTGACCCCCCTTACGGTATCGGCGAAATCTGTCATGCGGCCCGCGGCCGGGCAAGAGCGGCGCCGCGCCGGCGCGCCGCGTTGCCCGGGGGCGCGGTTCCGGGACTCACGGGAGGCGACTTGAATGGGCGACTATCTCGCCTGGCGCGCGAAGTTCGGCGTGGTGACACCCTCGACCAACACCGTCGTCCAGCCCGAGTACGACGACATGCGCCCGGCGGGCGTGACCAACCACCTCGCGCGCATCCACATCCCGGACATGAGGATCGAGTCCAACGAGGACTTCGAGTCGTTGATCGCCCGGATCGATGCCGACCTCGACAACGCCATCGACCGGGTGATGACCTGCAAGCCGGACCATCTGATCCTGGGCATCTCGGCGCTCAGCGTCTGGGGCGGCAGCGTCGCGGCGGGCGCGGCGCTGAAAGAGCGGATGCACCGCCGCGCCGGCGCCGCGATCGGCGTGAGCCACGCGGCCGAGGCGGTGCCCGCGGCGCTCCGGGCCTATGGCGCCGGGCGCCGGATCGCGGTCGTGGAGCCCTATTACCCGACGGTCGAGCCCCGCCTCGGCGGCGTGTTCCGGGAGCTCGGCTACGACATCGTCCGCTACCGCCACCTCAAGGGCCGCAGCCCGGTGACCTATACCCATCTCGGCGCGCGCGACATGATCGAGGCGCTGAAGGGGATCGACGGCGACGACGTCGAGGCGATCGTCCAGTTCGGCGCCAACCTGCCGATGGCGCGCATCGCCGGCGAGGCCGAGCGGTGGCTGGGCAAGCCGGTGGTCAGCGTCAACGTCGCCACCTACTGGCACGCCCTGCGCGCCTGCGGCATCACCGACCGGATCGAGGGATTTACCCGCCTGCTGACGGAGTTCTAGGCGAGTGGCGCGCGCGGCGGCGGAATGGCTGGGGGACCAGGATTCGAACCTGGACTGCTCGGTCCAGAGCCGAGAGTTCTACCGTTGAACTATCCCCCAAGCCGGGGCCGCCAAGCGGGGCGTCGCGGGGCAAGGTAGGAACCGCCCGGCGCCGAGTCAAGCAAACCGGCCGGAACGTGCGGCACGGCGCGCGCCCCGACCGGACCCGGTGCGGCGCGGGTGTTCCCCAAGTGCAGCGGGTCGGCGCGGTGTGCTACCATCGCCCAGGCGAGGAGCGGTGACACCGCGCTGTTCCGCAGCCCTTCGGGCGGCGGCAGGGCAACGGCGGGCGGGTGGTGCTGAGGTGTCGAATGTCGGACAGGCTTTGGCCGGGGCGGACGGGTCGCCCGCCGGCGGCGCGGGCGACGCGGCTTCGGCGCCGATCTTCGCCGCGCTCGACCTCGGCTCCAACAACTGCCGCTTATTGATCGCCAGGCCGTGCAGCGACGGCTTCCGGGTGATCGACGCCTTCTCGCGCATCGTCCGCCTCGGCGAGGGCATGGCCGGGCCCGACAGCCAGCTGGTCCTGTCCGAGCCGGCGATGCGGCGCACGGTCAAGGCGCTGCGCGTGTGCGCGAACAAGATGCGCCGGCGCGCCGTCGCCAGCGCGCGCTGCGTCGCCACCGAGGCCTGCCGGCGCGCCGCCAATTCGCGCGGCTTCGTCAAGCGCGTCCGCCGCCAGACCGGGATCGCGCTCGAGGTGATCTCGAACCGGCAGGAGGCGGAGCTCGCGGTCGCCGGCTGCGCGCCGCTGTTCGACCCGGAGGCCGAGAACATCCTGATCTTCGACATCGGCGGCGGCTCGACCGAGATCATCTGGGTGGCGCTTGGTGCCGGGGCTCGCCCGCGCATCCTCGATGCCTGGTCGCTGCCGTGCGGCGTGATCACCTTCGCCGAGCGGTTCGGCAGCGACCGTTTTTCACCCGACACCTATCGCGCCATGGTCGATCACGCCCGCTGCCTGATCGCGCCGTTCGAGACCGCGCACGCGATCGCGGCCGCGGTCCGCGGCGGCCGGGTGCAGATGGTCGGTACCTCGGGCACGGTCACCACGCTCGCCGGTATCGAGCTCGACCTCGCGCGCTACGACCGCGCGCGCGTCGACGGCTCGTACCTGGACGTCGCCACCATGCGCCGGTTGTCGCGCCGGCTCGCCGATCTCGATTGCGACGCGCGCGCGGCGCATGCGTGCATCGGGCGCGAGCGCGCCGACCTGGTGGTCGGCGGCTGCGCCGTGGTCGAGGCGATCTGCGACGCCTGGCCGGTGCGCCGGCTGCGGGTCGCCGATCGCGGCGTGCGCGAGGGCATCCTGTACGACCTGATCGCGGCCGACGACGCGGCGCGCGCCGCCCAGGCGGCCGCGGGCGACGCCTGAGCGGGCGCGCCGCCGCTCATGGCCGGCGAGGGGCCGGGACGCGGCGGCAAGCGGCGGCGCGGCGCGGCGGCGCGAACGCCCACGGTGCGGGTCAAGACCGCCAAGGGACGCAAGACCTCGTCGACCCGCTGGCTGCAGCGCCAGCTCAATGACCCCTATGTCGTGCGCGCCAAGGCCGAGGGCTATCGCAGCCGCGCCGCCTACAAGCTGATCGAGATCGACGACCGTTTCCGCATCCTGGCCAAGGGCCGGCGCGTGCTCGACCTCGGCGCCGCGCCCGGCGGCTGGACCCAGGTGGCGGTGGCGCGGGTCGGCGCAGGCAAGCCCGGCGGCGGCGCGGTGGTCGCCCTCGACAGCGTGCCGATGAGGCCGATCGCCGGAGCCACGCTTCTGCGCCTCGACTTCCTCGGCGAGGCTGCGCCGGCGGCGCTCGCCGAAGCCGCGGGCGGGCCGATCGACGTGGTGCTCAGCGACCTCGCGCCGGCCGCCACCGGCGTCGCCCGCATCGACCACCTGCGGATCATGGCCTTGTGCGAGGCGGTGATCGATTTCGCCATGGGCGTGTTGGCGCCGGGCGGGGCGCTGGTCACGAAAGTGTGGCGCGGCGGCGGCGAGGCAGCCCTGGTGGCCCGCCTCAAGCGCGCCTTCGCCACCGTCCGGCACGTCAAGCCTCCGGCGAGCCGGCCCGAGTCGGCGGAGCTTTACCTGGTAGCGATCGGCTTTCGCGGTGCCGGACCCGAGGCCGGCGGCACGCCGCCGCCGCGGCCGGCGCGCGCCTGATCAAGATGGGTTTGCGGTCGGGCTCAGCGCTTGGCCGAGTCGATCCGATGCGCGGCCTCGATCGCGCTCTTGGCGGAGTCGTTGCCCATGTCGGCGAGCCATTCGATCTCGCGCCCGTAGGCGGCGTCGATCAGGATTCTGCGCGCGCTCTCCTCGATCCAGTCAGCGCGCGCGACCTTGCGGCGGCCCGGGGTGCCGACGGCG
>DASWHU010000220.1:0-8534 GCA_036398035.1 Alphaproteobacteria bacterium
GGCCGAGGCGCTGCTGGCGCACCGCTTCGCGGTCATCAACGTCTGGCGGCCGATCCGCGGGCCGGTGAAGTGCGCGCCGCTCGCGGTCTGCGATGCCCAAAGCATCGCGCCCGGCGACCTGGTCGCGACCGACCTCGTCTACCGCGACCGCACCGGCGAGGTCTATCAGGCGAGGTTCAACCCGGGCCACCGCTGGTACTATTTCCCCGAGATGCGCTGTGACGAGGCGATGCTGATCAAGTGCTACGACTCGGCCACCGACGGCCGCGCCCGGTTCACCGCGCACACCTCGTTCGACGACCCGACCTCGGCCGCGGACGCCCCGCCGCGCGAGAGCATCGAGGCCCGCACGCTCGCCTTCTTCGCCGACGATTAGCCGCGTCGTCGCCGCGCGCCCGGCGGCTACCCCTTGTCCTCGTGGCGGAAGCCGATCTTGACCGTCACCTGGAAGTAGCCGACCTCGGTGCCGTCGATCATGCCGCGCGTCTCGACGACCTCAAACCAATGCAAATTGCGCAAGGTCTGGGCGGCGGTGCGAACGGCGTTGCGGATGGCGTCGTCGATGCTCTTGCTCGACGAGCCGACGATCTCGGTGACCGCGTAGACGTGATCCGGCATGCCTGCCTCCTGTCGCACGTTCAAGACCTGTGGCGACGACGTCTTGGGCGTCGTCTCGCGACTATATACGTGCGTCAGGCGCCGATCACGGCACAATCGCACCTGACGGCGGCGCGGCGTTGAACGCGCGCCGGTAAATCCCTACCATCGGGCCGGCCGGATCGCGTGCGGGGGGGCAAGCATGACTGTGGCGACGCCGACGGTTGCGTCTCGGGGAAGCCGGCCATGACCGACACGCCGCCGCGCGTGCCGGGGCCGGGAGGCGACTCCCCGGCGACCCGCGCCAACGCGTTCGGCCTCGGCCTCGGCGCCCTCGCGTTCGTCGCGATCGAGCTCTCGCCCGCGCCTGAAGGGCTGTCGCCGGCAGGCTGGCATTGCGCGGCGATCGCGGCTCTGATCGCCGTGTGGTGGGTGACCGAGGCGATCCCGCTGTCGGCAACCGCGCTGCTGCCGCTGCTCCTGTTCCCGGTGCTCGGCGTCGCCTCGATCCGCGAGGCCGCGGTCCCCTACGCCAACCCGGTCATCTTCCTGATGCTCGGCGGCTTCATCCTGGCGCTCGGCATGCAGCGCTGGAACCTGCACCGGCGGATCGCGCTGTTCCTGGTGTCGCAGGCGGGCACGCGCCCGGCGAACGTGATCGGCGGCTTCATGCTCGCCAGCGCGCTGATCAGCATGTGGGTGTTCAACACCACGACCACGGTGATGATGCTGCCGATCGCGCTGTCGGTGATCGAGTTCGTCCAGCGCAACACCGAGTCCGATCCTTCGCACGCGCGGGCCGGGCGCCAGTTCGCGACCGCGCTGATGATCGCCATCGCCTATGCCGCCACCATCGGCGGCATGGGCACCCTGATCGGCACCGCGCCCAACGCGATCCTCGCCGGCTTCATGTCCGAGACCTACGGCGTGACGGTGAGCTTCCTCGACTGGATGCTGGTCGGCGTGCCGATGATCGCGCTGATGCTGCCGCTCGCCTGGCTGGTGCTGACCCGGATCGCGTTTCCCGTGCGCCTGCCCGAGGTGGCGGGGCAGGCTCAGCTGATCAGGGACGAGCTCAGGGCGCTGGGCCCGATGTCGCGCGGCGAGCGCACGGTGGCGGCGGTGGTCGGCGTGACCGCGTTCCTGTGGGTGTTCCGGCCGCTGATCGAGGACGCGGTTCCCGGGATCAGCCTGAACGACACCAGCATCGCCTTCTTCGGCGCGCTGGCGCTGTTCGTGATCCCGGTGGATGCGCGCAAGGGCATCTTCGCGCTGTCGGGCGAGTGGGCGAGGAACCTGCCCTGGGGCGTGGTGATCCTGTTCGGTGGCGGGCTGTCGCTCGCCGACGGCATCAAGAGCAGCGGCCTTGCCGACTGGATCGGCGCCGGCACCGGCGGGCTCGCCACCCTGCCCACCGTCGCGGTGGTGCTGGCGGTGGTGGTGCTGATCGTCATGTTGACCGAGCTGACCAGCAACACCGCGACCACGGCGACCTTCCTGCCGATCGTCGCGGCGATCGCGATCGGCATCGGCGAGAACCCGTTCCTGCTGGTCTTCCCGACCGCGCTGGCGGCGAGCTGCGCGTTCATGATGCCGGTGGCCACGCCGCCCAACGCGGTGGTGTTCGCGAGCGGCCACGTCACGATCAGCCAGATGATCCGCAGCGGCATCATGGTGAACATCGTCGGCGTCGTCGTCACCATGCTGATCGCGTACGTCGCGGTGCGCGCGGTGTTCGGGATCGAGCTCGGCGTGCTGCCGGACTGGGCCGCGAACGCCGGCAAGTGACCACGCGCCTGTTATTGGCTGGGCGGCCGCTCCACGCTCCACTCGCCGTCCCAGGTGGTGACGAACCGCCGCGGCCCCGTCGACGGGATTGCCGTCCAGGTGCCGGAGCCGGCGATGCCGTCGTAGCGGCCGGTGCCGCCGAGGAAATGCCAGGCGCCGCTGTTGCGCGCGCCGTCATAGGCCATCCACCAGGCATTGCCCTGCGGGTCGATGCCGAGGCACTGGCCGTAACCGCGGCCTTCCGGGTCGTCGGCCGGGACGTAGAAGCTGCCGGTGCACTCGAAGCTCGACTTGTTGAAGACCAGGCTCGGATCGGAGGAGAAATAGAGGCCGCTGCTTCGGCGCCGGATGACCGTGGCGCCGTCGGCGACCTTGATCTCGGCCTCGATCGTCCGTTCGACGGCGCTGAACCCGAGCCATTCCCGCGGCTCCGCGGCAGCGGGGACTGCGGCGAGCGCAAGGCACGCGATGAGGAGTCTGTTGATCATGTGCGCGGCCCCGACGTCATGTCGACTCACCGGCCATGGTGGCGCAATACAGGGGCTCGGACAACGGCAATGCTCGCCATGCGCGCCGAAATCGGTTTCCCGCAGCGCCTGTCGGGCCTACCTTGACGGCGGTCGCGACGAACCCGAGGAATGGCCGAGGCCGATGGCATCACGGCGCATATTGGCGTGGATTTCCGCGGCCGCGGTCGGCGGCTGGGCGGCCCTGTGGGTCGCGGCATTGTCACCCGCCGCGACCGTTCCCGCGCCGTCTGGCCCGATCGCCTGCGCCGGCTGCGACCTCGCCGGGGTCGACTGGGCGCATCGGGCGTTGGAAGGGGCTGTGCTCGACGGCGCCGACCTCAGCGGCGCGCGCCTGACCGGGGCGCGCATGGCCGGGGCGCGGCTTGCCGGCGCGCGCCTCGCCGGCGCCAACCTGTTCGGCGCCGACCTCACCGGCGCCGACCTCACCGGCGCCTCGCTCGCCGAAGCCAATCTCGCCAGCGGCGTGCTCGCCGGCGCCGACCTCGCCGGCGCCGACCTCAGCCGGGCGAACCTGGTCGGCACGGTGCTGACCGGCGCCAGGCTCGACGGCGCCCGGCTCGCCGGCGCGTTCATCCACGACGCCTATCTGTGCGGCGTCCGCTTGCCGGCCGCCGCCGGTACGCATCACCGCCGCTGCTGAGCGCGCCTCAGCCGGTGGTCTCGAGATAGGCCAGGATCTTGCGCCGGATGTTCGCGTCGGGCTGGCGGTAGAACATGCGAACGCCCGGGATCATCGCCCGCGCATCGGTCATCAGCCGGTCGAGGTTGGGCGCGGTCCAGACCAGGTCCCGGGTCTCGGCGACGAAGCTCTCCGAGTAATTGAAGGCGGGGTCCGCGCCGGCGGCGCGGCCGACGATGCCGGCGAGCCGCGGCCCGTAGGTCGCCATCATCACCGGGACCAGGCGCGCGCCGGGATCGCGCCGGCCCGCGAGCGGCAGCTCGGCCGAGAAGTGGCAGTACGCGCATTCGGTCTCGTACAGCGCGCGGCCGTCGCCGGCCTCGTCGGCGAACGCGGCCGGCGACGCCATCGCCGCAAGCAGAGCCGCCGCCAGGATGCGCGCGTGCGCCATGGCTCCGATTTACGCCTCGGTGGTGCCGAGCCGCCGCGACGGGCCGGGCACCAGGTTCGCCACCGCCATGCCGGCGGCCATGGCGGCGACGAACAGCGCCGACTCGACCTGGCCGAAGGCGAAGCTCGCGATCGCCGGGCCGGGGCAGAACCCGACCAGGCCCCAGCCGGCCCCGAACAGCGCGGCGCCGGCGAGCAGGCGCGCGTCGATGCCGCTCACCTCGGGCAGGGCGAAGCTCCGCGCCAGCAGCGGCGCCCGCCGGCGCAGGCTGTAGCGGAACGCGACCAGGCTGACCGCAACCGCGCCGCCCATGACGAAGGCGAGGCTCGGGTCCCAGTCGCCGGCAAGGTCGAGAAAGGCGAGCACCTTAGCCGGGTCGACCATCTGCGAGACGCCGAGGCCGAGCCCGAACACGATCCCGGAGACCGCCGCCACCAGCATCTGGGCCATCACCAGCCTCCCGCGACGTGGCGGACGGCGAACACCACCAGCATCGCCACCGCCATGAAGGTGAGCGTCGCGACCAGCGAGCGCGGCGACAGGCGGGCAAGGCCGCAGACGCCGTGACCGCTGGTGCAGCCGGCGCCGATGCGCGTGCCGACGCCGACCAGAAGGCCGCCGATCAGGAGCGCGGGCAGCGGTGCGGCGATGGTGATCGAGGCGCCGGGGTCGATGACCGTGCGATGGATCAGGGCGCCGGCGACCAGGCCGGCGAGAAACAGGCCGCGCCAGGCCGCCTGCTCGACCGAGCCGGGCGGGACGACGCCGGCGACGATGCTGCTGACGCCGGCCAGGCGGCCGTTCATCAGCATCAGCAGCGCCGCCGAGGCGCCGATCAAGACGCCGCCGATCAACGCCGATACCGGGGTAAAGTTCTCCACCTGCCACTCCTTGCTTCGCCGACGCGTCGGGCGCTCATGATGCCGCGATCCCCTGCCTCTTGCCAAGCCGGCGTCAATCGGCCCACGCGGGGACGCGGAGTCGCGGAGAAGGCGCGGAGCAGAATGGTACCGCGACGACGCCGGCCGAGATAAGCGCCAAGGCCTCCGCGTGAATCGAAAGACTGGCGGCCATCCACGCATCTGAGATGGCCGTGATGAGGAGACGCGTTCCGATCCAGCCGACTTTGGTGTACGAGACTTGGAACGACACCCGGCATGCCTCACCGAAATGCTGCTCATAGAGAACCTGCGCTCGTTGCGCGCGGACGTGGCCCCGGTCTCGTTCACCCTCGACGACGGCGCCTGCCTCGCCGTGCATGGGCCCTCGGGCGCGGGCAAGACGCTGTTGCTGCGCGCGATTGCCGATCTCGACCCGAACGAGGGCGCGGTCACGCTGGACGGCACGCCGAGAGAGTCGCTGCGCGCGCCGCACTGGCGCCGGCTCACGGTCTACGTGCCGACCGAGTCCGGTTGGTGGGAGGACACGGTCGGGCACCATTTCGAGGATCCGGAGGCGGTGCGGCCGCTGCTCGACGACCTCGGCCTGCCGGCCGACATTCGGCAGTGGCCGGTGGCGCGGCTGTCGACCGGTGAGCGCCAGCGGCTCGCGCTCGCCCGCGCGCTGGTGTTGAAGCCGCGCGTGCTGCTGCTCGACGAGCCGACGGCGGCGCTGGACCCTGAGGCGGCGGCAGCAGCCGAGGCGGCGATCGCGCGGCTGCTGGCAGTGGGCGCGAGCGCGCTGTGGGTCTCCCACGATCTTGCCCAGCGCCGGCGGGTCGCGGCGCGATCCCTGGCGATCCCTGACGGGCGCATCGAGGACCGCGCGCGGTGACATACATCGAGCTCGCCTATACCGACCTCGCCATCGCCTCGCTGCTGGTGGTGCTCAACGCGCTGCTGTCGCTGGTGCTGGCGCTCAGGATGCAGCAGCAGCTCCTGGTCGCGGGCGCGCGCATGATCGTGCAACTCGCCCTGGTCGCGGTCGTGCTCAAGGTCCTGTTCGCGCACGTCTCGCCGCTGTGGACCGGGCTTGCCGCCGCGACCATGATCCTGTTCGCCGGCCGCGAGATCGTCGCCCGCCAGGAGCGCCGCCTCGCCGGCCTGTGGGCTTACGGCCTCGGCACCGGCTGCATGCTGCTCGCCGCGTGCCTGGTCACGGTGTTCGCGCTTACCACCCAGATCCGCCCCGATCCCTGGTACGACCCGCGCTACGCCCTGCCGTTGCTCGGCATGGTGCTCGGCAACACCATGACCGGCATCAGCCTCGGCCTGCACACGCTCACCACCGGGCTGGCGCGCGACCGGGTCGCGGTCGAGGCCCGGCTCGCGCTCGGCGGCAGCTTCTGGCAGGCGGCGCTGCCGACCACGCGCTCCGCCATGCGCAGCGGCCTGATGCCGATCGTCAACGCCATGGCGGCGACCGGGCTGGTGTCGCTGCCCGGCATGATGACCGGCCAGATCCTCGCCGGCGCGGACCCGGTGCAGGCGGTGAAGTACCAGGTGCTGATCATGTTCCTGATCGCCGGCGGCACCGGCATCGGCGTGCTCTTGGCGGTGGCCGGCGGGCTCGCGCGCCTGACCGATGCGCGCCAGCGCCTCAGGCTCGACCGGCTCGGGCCGGCGCGCGGCTGAGCGCGCGGTCCCGGAGCCGACCGTCGCGGCCATGTCGCCCGATAGTCCGTTTGGATCATGACAGGGGCGGCGTCCGAGCGCCTAATCGGCAACGTGCTTCGTGCGCTGGCCGCACAAGGAGGTCGCGATGAGAGCCGTGTCGACCGCCCGCTCGCTGGCCGAGTCCGACAACGAAATGATCCGCGTGATCGAGGACCTGGTCACGCTGCTGATCGACAAGAAGGTGATCAGGTCGGGCGAGCTTCCGGTGGCGGCGCTCGAGAAGGTGATCAAGCGCCGCCTGTGGCGCCACCGCATGAACCGGCGCCCGGCGGAGCCGCTCGAGTAGGCCGACGAAAAAAGAACCCCGCCGGTTGGCGGGGTTGAGGGCAATGCGACGCCGCGGCGCCGCTCAGCCGAGCTGCTGGTAGGCGTGGGCCGCGCGCAGCACGGTCGCGTCCTCGCCCAGCCGGCCGATCAGCATCATGCCCACCGGCAGCCCCTCCGACATCGCGCATGGCACGTTGATCGCCGGGTTGCCAGTGACGTCGAACGGGCAGGTGTTGTGGATCATGTTGAGCGCGTGGGCGACGATCTCGGTCTTGCTCGCGCCTGCGGGCGGCAGCACCGTCGCCTTCTGCGGCGTGGTCGGCATGACCAAGAGGTCGACGCCGGCGAAGGCGTCGTCATACGCCTCGCGCAGCACTCGGGCGAGGTTTTGCGCCTTGGCGTAGTAGCGTCCGTGGTACGCCTGCTGCATGTACTCGCCGAGCAGCAGCACCAGCTTGCAGGTCTCCGAGTAGTCGTCCGCGCGCACCCGCCGGCTGCGGCCGTAGAAGTCGAGCAGCTGGGTGAGGTAGTGGCCTTGCCAGTTGGTGCCCATGCTGTTGCCGTCGATCATCAGCATGTGTGCGCCCTCGACCGCGATCGCGTTCCAGACATGGACGCCGTCGCGGTGCATCGGCACCGAGATCTCCCGCACCTCGGCGCCGGCGTCGCCGAGCCGCATGGCGGACTCGCGCACGATCCGGTCGACGTCGGGCTCGGACAAGCCTTCCCAGCCGAAGCCCTCGGCGACGATGCCGATCTTGAGGCCGTTGGCATCGCCGGTCAGCGCCTTGGTGTAGTCCTGGCCCTGCCAGCCGCGCGCCTGGCGCGGATCGAGCCCGTCGGGGCCGGCGAGCACCTCGAGCAGTAGCGCGCAGTCCGCCGCCGAGCCCGCGATCGGGCCGGTGTGGTCGAGGGTGAGCTCGATCGGGAACACCCCGGTATAGGGCACCAGGCCGTAGGTCGCCTTGAGGCCGAACGCGCCCGAGTACGAGCTCGGGATGCGGATCGAGCCGCCCTGGTCGCCGCCGATCGCCATGTCGACCGCGCCCGAGACGACCAGCGCCGCGCTGCCCGACGACGACCCGCCGGCCGAGCGCGTCGCGTCGTGCGGGTTGAGCACGTAGCCGGTGTCCGAGGTGTGGCTGGACCCCGAGAAGCAGAAGTGCTCGCATACCGCCTTGCCGACGATCTCGCCGCCGGCGTCGAGGATGCGGGTGACGATCGTCGCGTCCTGGTCGGGAACGAAGCCTTCGAGCACGCTGGCACCGTTCATCATCGGCACGCCCGCGACGCAGACATTGTCCTTGATCGCGATCTTCTTGCCGGCGAGCTTGCCCGAGGCCGCGCCCTTGATCGTGCAGCGCCAGTACCAGGCGTTGAGCGGGTTCTCGCTGGCGGGCGGCCGGTAGCCCGGGTCGCGCGGGTATTTCACCGGCAGCCGGGGCTCGGCGTAGAGGTCAAGTCGCCTATACGATCCCAGGATCCCGGCCATCAACGACCGGTATTCCTCAAGGTCCTCGGTCGTAAGGTGAAGGTGGAACTGGCGTGCGACGTGCTCGAGCTGACGGATCGTCGGCGGCTGGACCGAGCTCGGCGGCACCCATGCGGGCGGCGGGCTCTGCGCGGCGGCCCAGGACTCGCCGGCCACCGCGGACAGCGCCATCGGC
>DASWHU010000221.1:0-3341 GCA_036398035.1 Alphaproteobacteria bacterium
GGTGAACAGCTTCTTGGCGCGCAGCGCCTCGGCCGCGCCGGCGGCGCTGCGGAGATCGGCGAGATAGGGGCCGTTGAGCCCGGTCGCGGCGCCGACCGCGACCACCAGAGCCGCGGCGAGCGCGAGCCCGGCCAGGATCGCGCGCCGATTGCCCGGCGCATAGTGCAGGGCCGCCACCGCGCCCGCGGCCGCGATCGCGGCGAAGGTGACCTTCAGGTAGACTAGGCAAACCATCAGCACGGCAATGATCGCCGCGTCACCGGCCCACTCGGTCGGCGCGGGTCTGCCCGGCCGGGCGACGAACAGCGCCGCGACCAGGACCGCGAGGATCGCCAGCCCGTACTTGTTGTAGGCGCCGAGGAACGACACCAGGCTGATCTCGTCGCCCAGCGCGCGCGGCGAGACGATCATCGCGCACGCCGCCAGCAGCACCAGGCCGACCAGCCCGCCCCTGAGGCGCGCACGCAGCAGCAGCCAGGCGAGCGGCGCCAGCACCACGGCCGCGATCAGATTGGCGATTACCGGCGAGGTGCCGACGAGCCCGATCAGCTCAACCGCCGCGCCCTGGACCAGCCAGTAGCCGGCGCCGACCGGCGTGCCGTAGTCGAGGTGCGGCACCTGGCCCGCCGCCCAGCGCAGCGAGGTGTCGAGCGGCAGCGCGTAGTCGCGCGCCCATGTGGTCAGCGGCACCCGGTGGCCGAGCACCAGCGGCGCGGCGATCAGCGCCACCGCCACTGCCGCCACGGTGAGGCCGCGGTCGCGCGCGGCGACGATCTTCTCGGCATTGGCGATCACCCGCCGGCCGATCAGCGCGCTGGCGCCGGCGAGAAGGTCGGCGGCGGCGAGCTCGACCGCGCCGATCGCGCGCGCGATGCGGCTCATCGCGCCGCGCACTCCGCCTCGAACCGGCGGACCTCCGCGGGCGTCCCCAGCGGCACCACGGCCTCAGCCGGCACCTCGGTCACGGTGACCGCCCGCCCCTCGGCGATCAGCGCGTTGTAGACCGGCGCGACGTAGCGCTCGGCAAGCTCCGGGGCGGCACCCGCGGACTCGTAGGTCTCGGCATAGGCGCGCGCGAACAGGCCCGCGCTGGCGAACCAGTAGAGCCCGATCGAGGCGAGGTCGGAGATGCGCCGCTTCTCGGCCACCTCGAGCGCGCGCCCGTGCGCATCGGTGCGCACGAAGCTCCAGTGCTCGCCGGCTGCGCGGAAGCACGGGATCCAGCCCTCGCCCGCGATCATCTGCGGGCGCAGGTGGCGCGGATTTACATGGGTGTCGATGTTGTAGATCAGCAGCGGCGCCGCCTCGTCCCAGTGCGCCGCGGCGATCAGCGCAGTGGTCGCCTGGCCGTCGGTAATATGGTCGAGCTCGACCAGGCGCGCCTCGACCCCGGGCCAGGCGGCCATCTCGCCGGCGACGAAGTCCGCTGCCGCGTCGCCCGCGCGGGCAACGAAAATCGCGCGTACCGCAGGCGTCAGGAACGCATCCAGGCTCTGCATCGCCCAGGTGAACAGGCTCCGCCCCTTGACCCGGATCGCGAACTTGGGCTGGTCGTAGCCGGCGTCGCGGAAGCGGCGGCCGGCGCCCGCCATGGTGATGACCAGGTTCACCGGCCGCCGCCGATGCGCGCCCGCGCCGCCTCGACCAGCGCCCTCAGCTCGTCCGGCGAATGGGCCAGGAACTCGTCCGGCCGCACCGCCCGGTCGTCGACGTAGAAGCCGTCGTCGCCCGCCCACGGCTTGCCGAAGTGGAGCTCGTCGAACGGCACCTCCCAGCGCGCCAGCCAGGCGAGAAGCACGGGCGCGGTGTGCTTGTTGATCAGGCCGAGGTTGCCCTGATGTGTGCGCATGTTGCGCGATGTGTGGAGCACGATGCGATAGCCCATCCGCCGCCATTCGCCGAGCCGCGCGACCACGTCGCGGTTGGGCTCGAGGTCCTCGTAGCGCTGGTCCGCGCCCTTGACCGGGCACAGCGTGCCGTCGACGTCGATCACCAGCGCGCCGCGCTCACTCATTGCGCGCGAGCTCGTTCAGGATCGAGATGCCGTCGAGGGCGAAGGCGAGCACTTTGCGCGGGCTGTCGAGGTGCAGCGGCAGCATCGACAGGAACAGCGACGCCTCGCGCAGCCGGATGCCGTACAGGTCGTAGCCGCGCGCCTCGAGCGCCTGCTGGAACTGGGCCTGCTGGGCGACCGGCGCCGGCCCGGAGACGGCCAGCTCCACCTCGAGCGTGTCGGAGACCTCGATCGTGAACAAATCGTTGGCAAGGAAATCATACGACCCGAAGATCGAGTGCGACAGCTTGGCGAGGTCGTAGAACGGATCGCTCCACATGCCTGCCTCGTCGGCCGCGCCGCGCGGATCGACGAACTTCATCAGCCGGCTCGCCTTGTCGTAGAGGATGTTCGAGAAGCACAGGTCGCCGTGGCCGATCACCGCCCGCGGCGCGTCGTCGCGACCGCGCCCCGCCAGGTAGGCCTCGAACCGGCCGACATAGTCCTCGACCACGGCGGCGACGCCGTCATAGGCGGTGCCGGCGCGGATGTGCGAATCGAGCGCGGCAAAGGCGGGCTCTTGCGCGAGGCGCGCAATGCGCGCGCGCACCTTGTCGACGTAGAGAGAGCGCGCGGCGGCCACGTACCGGTCGCGATCCGTGGCGCGCGACGGGCGCTCGTCGATGTAGCGGAACAGCTTGTCGAGGAACGGCGCGAACGCGTCCCCGTCCATCGCGCCGTGGATCCAGATCAGCGCCACGTCGGCGATGCCGAGCCGCTCCATCCGGTAGCTCGCCACATTGCCGTCGACGCGGAAGCCGTGCGCCTGAACGAACCAGCGCTTTACCTCCTCGGGCAGCATGGTCAGGTAGCGGTACTCGGCCTCGATCTTGGCGCGGTCGGCCGAGCGCTTGATGACGGTGACGTCGTCGCCCTGGATGCGGTTGAAGTGGCGGGTCTCGAAGCCGGCCGAGAAATAGGCGACGAAAGTGGGGAGGTCCGTGAGGTCGACCAGCGCGTCGTCGGGCAGCACCAGCTGCGCGGGGGGGTCGAAGTCCTGGGCGCCGACCGGGGCGCCGACCGCGAGGCCGCTCTCGGCGAGCTCGAGATAGGAGTCGTAGGCGCCGGCGCCGTGGCAGGCGGCGAGCAGCGGGTCGTGCGGGCCGTCGAACAGGATGCCGTCGGCGAGCGCGACCTTGCGCAGCAGCAGGGCGAGGCCGTCGCGGTCGGCGATCGCGCCGCGGGCGCGGAAATGGACGAAGCAGCCATCCTGCGGCCCGGCGCGGAGGCGGGCGCGCAGGCGCTCGAGGTCGCGCGTGTCCTCGATGATGGTGATCTCATCGACGCC
>DASWHU010000222.1:0-1637 GCA_036398035.1 Alphaproteobacteria bacterium
CATCGCCGCCGGCAGCGAGAATACCGACAGCACGAACGCGACCATCACCCCGGTCGCGACCAGGTTGCCGAGCAGTCGGAAGGGGGGCGCGTCGGAAAAGTTCATGCTCAGGAAGCCGATCGCGGTGGTGGCGCTGGTGATGAATACGGGCGACATGTTGATCCTGAGCGATTCGACCAGGGCGTCGTGCTTGGCGACGCCCTTGCGCAGCTGCTGCTGGGCGCTCACAGAAATGTGCACGCCGTGGGCGACGGCCAAGGTCAGCATGATGATCGGCGCGCCCATGGTGCCGGCGTTCAGCACCACGCCCGCCCAGCCGGCGACGCCGAGGGTGATGAGCACGGTCGCGATCACCGTCGCCAGCATCAACAGCGACCAGGTCACCGAGCGCACGGTGACGCCGATGATCACGAAGATCGCCACGATCATGATCGGGAACAAGGTGGCGATGTCCCCTTGCGGCACCTCGTTGAATGCCATGTCGATCATCACCCCGCCGACCAGGTGCAGGTCGATGTCGGGGTAGCGGGCAGCGAACTCCGCCGCGCGGGCGCGGGCGAAGGCGGCGATCTCGGGCACCTCCTGGAGCTTGCTGCCGGGGGTGACGACGATGACGTTGACCGCGGTCACGGTCTCGTCCGAGCTGACCAGGCGATCGACCAGCTGGGGGCTGTCCATCACCGCCGCGCGGGCGGCGGCGAGGTCGGCATCCGTGGCCGCCTCGCCGCCCGGCCAGGCGTCCTCGACCACCAGCTCGTCGCCGCGGGCGTAGCTGTGCTGGTGGTTGGTGATCGAATCGACGCGGCGCGAATACGGGGTTTGCCAGCTTTCCTCGGTCAGCCAGGCGACGGCGTCGAGCACCTCGCGGGTGAACACCGTGCCCTGGCGCGGCGCCAGCACGTACATGACGTTGTCGGTCTTGGTGTAGGTGTTCTCGAACTGATCCAGCGCCTTGAGCTGGGGATTGTTCTTGCCGAAGAACACCCGGCTGTCGGGATTCATGGCGAGCCGCGGCAGGCCGGCCGCCGACGCCGCCACCGCGATCAGCGTCAGCGCGATCGCCGCCCAGCGATAGCGGATCAGCAGCCGGCCGTAGCGGTAGTCCGCGATGCGCGCCCGACCGGCGCCGCCCTCAGCCATCGCCCGCGGCCTCTCCGTAGGGCCCGGCAGAGAGGCCGGCGATCAGCAGCGCCAGCGCCGCCTCGGCTTCGGCGCGCACCTTGTCGGCGGCCTGGGCGCGCAACAGCGAGTGGTGGAAGAAGCCGCAGGTCGCGGCGTCGAACGCCGCCGCCGCCCAATCGGCGTCGCCGGCGGCGAAGGCGCCGGCGCGCTGGCCGGCACGGATCACCCGCGCGTAGAGCGCGCGCACCGCCAGGCGATGGCCGGCCACCACCTCCTCGCGCGCGCTGCACACGTGGTCGATCAGCTCGTCCAGATGCGGCGCGCTGCGGATCAGCGCCGCCATCGCCTCGAGCTTGGCCAGCACCAGGCGGCGGAGGCGTTCGGCGGGCGCCCGCGCGGCGTCGTCCGCCAGCCCCTCGAGCTCGGTCTCGAGCGCGGCCAGCCAGCGGCCGGTGCCGACCGCGGCGATATCGCCCTTGCCGTCGAAGTAGCGGTAGATGTTGGCCGCCGACATG
>DASWHU010000223.1:0-21902 GCA_036398035.1 Alphaproteobacteria bacterium
CGGCGAGGGTCAGGTGATTGTCGATGCCCTCGTTGAGTGCGAAGCGCTGGCACAGCCGGTAGGCCGCGGCCAGGTCCTCGCGCGCTTGCCGGACCTCCTCCATCCGGGGATCCTCGACCGTCGCCACCGCCATTGCCTAAAACCCGGTTTCACAAATTGCAGTTGCCCGCCTCATCCTTCGAGACGGGCCTTCGGCCCTCCTCAGGATGAGGCTATGAATAAACACAAACCTCATCCTGAGGAGCCCGCGCAGCGGGCGTCTCGAAGGATGAGGTTTGCGGCTCATGTTTCGGCGATAGTTGGTATTAGAACACGATGAGCTGGCGAACGGTATGGCCCGAGGCCAGGCGGTCGAACGCCTCGTTGACCTCGTCGAGCCCGACCCGCTCGCTCATCAGCCGGTCGACCGGCAGCCGGCCTTGCTGATAGAGCGCGATGTAGTTGGGGATGTCGCGCTGGGGCACGCAGCTGCCCAGATAGCTGCCCTTGATGGTCCGCTCCTCGCCGACCAGGTTGACGTGCTGGACCGAGAAGCTGTGGTCGGGGTGCGACAGGCCAGAGCTCACCGTCTCGCCGCCGCGCCGTGTGATCCGGTAGGCGAGCTCCATGGCCTTGACGTTGCCGACCATCTCGAACGCGTAGTCGGCGCCCCCGCCCGTCGCCGCGCGCACCGCCTCGACCACGTCGTCGGCAGCGGCGTTGAAGGTATCGTTGGCGCCGAGCTGGCGGGCGAGCGCGAGCTTGTCGTCCAACAGGTCGATGGCGACGATGCGGCGCGCGCCGGCCATGCGCGCGCCCAACAGCGCGTTGAGCCCGACCCCGCCCAAGCCGACCACCGCCACCGAGGCGCCGGGGCGCAGGCGCGCGGTGTTGACCACCGCGCCGACGCCGGTGATCACCGCGCAGCCGAACAGCGCCGCCTCCTCGAGCCCCAGCTCCCGGTCGACCTTGACCAGGGAGCGGCGCGAGACGGTGGCGTACTCGGCGAAGCAGGATACGCCGACCTGGTGGTTGAGCGCCGCCGCGCCCTTGTGCAGCCGGCGGCCGCCGGCGAGCAGGGTGCCGGCGGCGTTCGCCGCCGCGCCGGGCTCGCACAGGGCGGGGCGCCCCTCGGCGCACGGCACGCAGTGGCCGCAGGAGGGGACGAACACGAACACCACGTGATCGCCCGGCTTGAGGTCGGCGACGCCGGCGCCGACCTCCGCGACCACGCCTGAGGCCTCGTGCCCCAGCACCATCGGCAGCGGCCGCGGGCGGGCGCCGTTGATCACCGACAGGTCCGAGTGGCAGAGCCCGGCGGCGGCGACCTTGACCAGCACCTCGCCCGCGCCGGGGCCGTCGAGATCGAGCTCCTCGATCTGGACGGGGCGGCTCTGCGCGTAGGGCTCGGGCTGTCCCATCTCGTACAGAACGGCGGCCTTGATCTTCATGATGCGGCGAGGTCCCAAGCTTCCGGAGCGGGCGGGCTACCAGGGCAGCGCGGAGCCGTCATAGCGCCGGAACTTGCCGCTGTCGTCAAGCTTGAGACTGTCCACGACGCGCTTGAGTCCGGCGGCGCTCCGGCCAGGGCTGAGGCTCGCGCCCGCGCCGCCCATGTCGGTGCGCACCCAGCCCGGGTGCAACGCGACCACGATCACCCGCCGGCGCCTGAGGTCGGCCGCCAGCGAGCGCACCGCCATGTTCAGCGCCGCCTTCGAGGAGCGGTAGAGGTAGTAGCCGCCGCCCTTATTCTCGGCCATCGAGCCCATGCTGCTCGACATCATCGCGATCACGCGCCGGTCCGAGGCGGCGACGTTGTCGGCCAGCGTCTCCGCCATCGCCACCGGCGCGAGCAGGTTGACCCGCAGCACCTCGGCCCAGCCGGCGTAGTCGATGTCGCCCAGCGACTGGCCGTCCCGCGGGCCTAACATACCCGCATTGTTGAACAGCACGTCGATCGGCAGCCCCTCGAGCCAGGCCGCGAACTCGCGGATCGCGCGCGGCTCGGCGACGTCGAGCGCCCGCACCTCGACCCCCTCATGCGCCTTCGCCAGCGCACGCAGCTCGTCGGCCTTGCCCGGGTGGCGGCAGGTGGCGAGCACCAGCCAATTGTCCGCGGCATACGCCTTGGCCAGCGCGAGGCCGATGCCCCGGTTGGCGCCGGTGATCAGGATCGTCGGCATCGATTGCCTAGAACGCGACCGCGTCGCCACCCTTGAGCGCGAGCATCGCGCGCGCCTCGTCGGGAGTGGCGATGTCGAGCGACAGGCCGTCCAGCACCTGGCGCATCCGGGTGACCTGGGCGGCGTTCGACTCGGCGAGCCGTCCGGGGCCCAGCCACAGCGAGTCCTCGAGCCCGACGCGCACGTTCGCGCCCATCGCCGCGCCGATGGTGGCGAGCGGGATCTGGTTGCGCCCGGCGCCGAGGATCGACCACAAGTAGGAGTCGCCGAACAGCCTGTCCGCCGTCCGGCGCATATGCATCAGGTCCTCGGGATGGGTGCCGATGCCGCCCAGGATGCCGAACACGCTTTGCACGAACAGCGGCGGCTCGACCAGGCCGCGGTCGAGGAAGTGGGCAAGATTGTACAGGTGGGCGATGTCGTAGCACTCGAACTCGAAGCGGGTGCCGTTGCCGCGGCAGCTCGACAGGATGAACTCGATGTCGGCATAGGTGTTCTTGAACACCATGTCGCGGCTGTTCTCAAGATGCCGGCGCTCCCAGTCGTGGCGGAACTCGTTGAAGCGCTTGAGCATCGGGAACAGGCCGAAGTTCATCGAGCCCATGTTGAGCGAGGCGACCTCGGGCTTGAACGTGGCCGCGGGCGTGAGGCGTTCCTGCACGGTCATGGTCGGCGCGCCGCCGGTGGTGATGTTGATCACGGCCTTGGTCGCCTGCTTGATGCGCGGCAGGAAGCGGTCGAACACCTTGGGGTCCTGGGTCGGGTGGCCGTCGTCGGGGTCGCGCGCGTGCAGGTGCAGGATCGCCGCGCCCGCCTCGGCGGCGGCGACCGCGGCCTCGGCGATCTCGTCCGGGGTCACCGGCAAATGCGGCGACATCGACGGCGTGTGGATGCTGCCGGTCACCGCGCAGGTGATGATGACCTTGCGGCCGTTGGCCATTGCCTCTCCTCCTCCGCGCTCAGCGGCCGATGGTGCGCGCCGCGCGCAGCTTGGCCGCGACCAGGTCCGCGAGCCGCCGGTCGCGCCAGCGCGCGCGCTCGGCGAGCTTGTCCGCGGGCAGCGCCTTGCGCCGGTCGGCCTCGACCCGGTCGAGGCCCGCGCCCACCATCAGGCGCGGCTCCGGATCTTCGCTGGCGAGGCCGTGGTACATGCGCGCGAACCGCTCGCAATAGTCGCGCACGCCGCCGGGCGCGTTCAAGTCGATGGTCTCGAACGGGCCCATGAACGCCCAGCGCAGGCCGATGCCGTCGGCGATCGCGGTATCGACGTCGGCGGCGTCGCACACCCCGTCCTCGACCAGCTTGAACGCCTCGCCCAGCAGCACCCCCTGCATGCGGTTGGCGACGAAGCCGTCGACCTCGCGCTTGAGCGTGATCGGCGCCTGGCCGACCGCGCCCATCAGCGCAGCCGTGCGCGCGACCGCGCCTGGATCGGTCCACGGCGCCGGCACGATCTCGACCAGCGGCACCAGGTGCGGCGGGTTGATCGGGTGCGCGACCAGGCAGCGCGCGCGCCCGGGAAGCTCCGCGGTGAAGCGCGAGGCGCGGATGCCCGAGGTCGAGCTCGCGAGCACGGCATGCGGCGCGGCCAGGCGGTCGAGCTCGGCGAACAGCGCGCGCTTGACCTCGACCTTCTCGGGCCCGTTCTCCTGGACGTGGCCGGCGCCGTCGAGCGCCGCGGCGAGCGTCGCCGCGGCGTGGATGCGCGCCTGCACGGCCGCGGGCGCGTCGCCGCCAAGCAGCCCGGCCTCGGCAAGCTCAGGCAGCGCCGCAGCGATTGCCTCAAGCGCACCGGCAACCACCCCGTCGGCGGGATCGTAGAGCGCCACCTCGTGGCCGGCGCGGGCGAACACGATTGCCCACGCGCGCCCGATCAGCCCCGCGCCCACCACCGCGATCCTGTCAGCCATCGCCCGCTCCTGCCGCGCCGCGGCTCAGGTGATGTCGGTCGAGTCCGCGCACACCGCGATCGCCTGGCCGGAGATGTTGCGCGCCTGGGGCGAGCTCAGGAACAGGATCGTGCCGGCGATGTCGTCGGCGGTGACGAACCGGCCGAGCGAGGCATGGGCGGTGAGCGCGGCGCGGATCTCGTCCGGGCTGACGCCCTGCGCCGCCGCCTTGGCCTCGATCACCCGCTCGATGCGCGGCCCGGCGACCGGTCCGGGCTGGACCGCGTTGACCCGGATGCCGAACGGGCCGAGCTCGCGCGACAGCGACTTCGACAGCCCGACCACCGCCCATTTCGACGCCGAGTAGGGCGTCCGGAAGGCGTAGCCGAACTTGCCCGCGACCGACGACAGGTTGACCATCACCGCCTCGCCGTGCTCGGCGGCGGCGGCCTTGAGCAGCGGCACCGCGCGCCGGCAGCACAGGTACATGCTGGTCAGGTTGACCTCGATCGTGCGCCGCCACTCGGCCGCGTCGAGCGACTCGATCGGGCCGGTCGGGCCGGCGATGCCGGCGTTGTTGACCATCACGTCGAGGCCGCCGAGCGCGTCCCGGGCGGCGTCGAACCAGCGCCCGACCTGGCCGTCGTCGGCGACGTCGGCGGGCACCCCGGCGACGCCCGCGACCTCGGCCAGGCACGCGGCGAGCGCCTGCTCGTCGACGTCGCAGATATGCACCTTGGCCCCGGCGGCGGCGAACGCGGCCGCTGTGGCGCGGCCGATTCCCGCCGCGCCGGCGCTGATCATGACCCGAAGACCCGGCCTCAAGGCCGGCCCCGCGACCGCCTCGGCCACTCTCCCCTCCCCGTGCCGGCTGTGCCCCGGCGGGGGCACTGGTACGCGATCACCCCGCCGGTGGCAACGCCCGAGTCAGCGCACCGCGTCTGCCGGGGCCCGCACCCGCCCTCTGCGCTCGGGCACGAGCTTTAGCCGCGGCCGGCCGCGCAGCGCCAGGGCGGCGGCGTGCAGCACGTCGGCATAGCCCTCGCCCGGCGCCACCGAGCGGCCGAGGCCGAGCTTGGCGGCGGCCTCGAACGGGGTCAGGACCAGCAAGTGACTCGCCGGCAGCGGGCGCCGGGCGAGCGCCGCCTTCTCGTCCTCGGCGGTCACCGCGATCAGGTCGATGCCGTCGCCCTGGCGAAAGCCGAGCCGCTTGGCGTAATCGATGGCGTGGCGGAACTCCTGCTCGATCTGCTCGGCGACCGCATCCGCAGGCGTGTCGGGATCGAGGCTGCGGGTGAGCCTGGAGAAGGCGATGCGCCCGTCGGCCGCGATCACCTGGCGGAAGCCGCCTGTGCGCTCGCGGCTGACCATCACCTGCCAGGCGCTGCGCGCCTCGCCCAAGGGCGCGGCCAGGCGCTCGAGCATCACTGCCGCCTCGACCGGCAGCAGCACCACCGCGCCGACCCGGTTGGGCACGCCGTCGAGGAACGCCATCCAGCCGTCATAGCCCGCCGACGGCGCCACGCCCGCGATCAGGAACTCGCGGTCGCGGCGGCCTTCGCGCGCGCGCCCCTCGGCGAGTGCGCCGGTGGCGCGGAAGCCGGCGAAGGCGCGCGCCATGCGCCGCCGCAACAGGCTGCCCGTCTGCCATGCCGCGACCGGCGGCAGGGCAGCGCGCTGCAACGAGATCTCGAGCACGTCGACCATCACCGTCACCGGCCAGCGCGGCGCGGCCGCGAGCATCGAGCGCAGCTCGCCGGCGGCATCGGGCGACGGCGCGTAAGCCCGCTCGATCACGTCCCGGCCGCGGCAGGCGCACAGCACCGCGCCCTCGTTGCCGACCACCAGCACGAACCGCCGGCCGCCGCCGAAGAGGGAACTGTTTGCCAGGCTAACCAAGAGCGCCAAAACTGTTGTAGATCGGGCCGAGCACCGCCACCGCCACCCAGGCGAGCAGGGCTCCCAGGACCGCCGTCACCGCCGGTTCCAGGGCGGCAATCAGCGCCGAGACAGCGTCGTCGACCTCGCGGTCGTAGAAATAGGTGACGTTGTCGAGCGCCTCGAGCAGCGCGCCGGCTTCCTCGCCGACCCCGACCATGCGCACCACCAGGCTTGGGAACTCGCCGGTCGACTCAAGGGCGCGGGCGAGCGAGTGGCCGGAGGCGACGCGCTCGGTCGCGGCGGCGACCGCGGCGGCGATCCTCAGGTTGCCGACCACGCCGCGCGCGGTCTCCAGGCTCGCCAGCAGCGGCACGCCGCCGCGCAGCAGGACCGCGAAATAGTGGCTGAACCTGGACAGCGCGAGCCGGCGCAGCACCGGGCCCAGCAGCGGCAGGCGCAGCTTGGCGGCGTCGATCGCGACCGCGGCGGCGGGCGAGGCCCGGCGCGCCAGCGCCGCCGCCGCCCACAGCGCCACCGGCACGGCGACGAGCGCGGGCCAGGCGGCGATGAAGAACTCCGAGACGGCGAGCAGCGCCACGGTCAGGAACGGCAGGCCGACCCCGACCTCGCGCAGATAGCCGACCACCGACGGCACCACATAACCCAGCATCAGCGCGAACACCGCCGCCAGCAGCAGCCCGATCACCAGCGGATAGCGGAGCGCGCGCCGGATGCGCTGGCGCAGCTCCGCCAGCCAGCGCAGGTGGCGCGCGAGGTCGGCGAAGGAGTCGGCTAGGTTGCCGGTCTCCTCGCCGGCGCGGACCAGGCCGACGAACTCGCCGCTGAAGGCGCGCGGGTGGCGGGCGAAGGCGCCCGACAGCATCTGGCCGTCGCGCACGTCGTTGTGCGCCGCCGACAGCACGTCGCGCAGCTCAGGCGAGCCGGTGACGTCGCGGATGCCGGAGAGGCAGTCGAGCACCGGCACGCCCGCGCGCAGCAGCTGCCCCATATGGATGCACAGCTGCATCATGTCGGTGATCCGGACGCGCCGCCCGAGCAGCGCGCCGAGCCGGCCCGCGCGCAGCGGCCGCTCGGACAACAGGTCGAGGCTGAGGCCGCCGAGCCGGCTTTCGAGGTCGAGCGCATTCGCCGCCGACATGGTGCCGCGCACCACGCGCCCGCGGCCGTCCATCGCCCGATAGGCGTAGTCGGGCACGGCTGGCCCCTAACGCCTGCCGGTCAGGTTCACCGCGCGCGCCACTGCCTCGACGCTGGTGAGCCCGGCCAGCACCTTGTCGATTCCGTCCTCGGCGATCGGCCGGAAGCCACTCCTGGACGCGCTGGCGAGCATCGCCGTGCGCGTGCCGCCGCTCGCGATCAGCTCGTCCAGATCATCGGTGACCGGCAGGATCTCGACGATCGCGGTCCGCCCGCGATAGCCGAGCTGGTCGCAGGCCGCGCACCCCACCGGATCGTGGACCGTGGGCGGCGCCGCCGGATCGCCGCCGAGCAGCTCGCATTCGTCGGCGCGTGCCGGGCGCGGGCGGCGGCATTCGGGACACAGGATGCGCACCAGGCGCTGGGCGACGCAGCAGATGATCTGGCCGGCGAGCAGGTGGCGCGGGACGCCGATGTCGATCAGGCGCGCGATCACGCCGACCGCGTCGTTGGAATGGAGGGTGGTGAACACCTGATGGCCGGTCATCGCCGCGCGCAGCGCCATCAGGCCGGTGTCCTGGTCGCGCACCTCGCCGATGAACAGGATGTCGGGGTCCTGGCGCAGCATCGAGCGGATGCCCTCGGCGAAGTTCATCGCCGTGTCCTCGCGCACGTTCGCCTGGCGGATCAGCGGCAGCTGGTACTCGACCGGGTCCTCCAGGGTCATGATGTTGACGTCGGTCGCGTTCAGGTAGCGCAGGATCGAGTACAGGGTCGTGGTCTTGCCGGCGCCGGTCGGGCCCGACACGAACACGATGCCCTCGGGCCGGCGCAACAGCCGCTTGAGCAGCGCGACGTTGGCCTCGCCGAAGCCGAGCTCCTCGAGCGGCAGCAGCGAGCGCGCCTTGTCGAGGATGCGCATGACGATGTTCTCGCCGTGGACCGTCGGCTGGCTGGCGACGCGGAAGTCGACCTCGCGGCCGCTCATCAAGTAACTCAGGCGGCCGTTCTGGGGGTTGCGCGAATCGGCGATGTCGAGCCCCGAGATTACCTTGATGCGCACCGCGATCGCCGGCCAGTAGTCCTTGTGGAACGCGCGCACCGGTATCATCACGCCGTCGATCCGGTAGCGCAGCCTGAGGAACGCGCCCTCGGGCTCGAAATGGATGTCGGAGGCGCCGCGCTTGACCGCATCGACCAGGATCGCGTTGACCAGGCGCACGGTCGGGTTGACGTAGCCCTCCTGCTCGCCGCCCGAGGCCTCGCGCTCGCCGGTCTCGAGCTCGCGCAGGATGCCGGCGATCGACATCTGGTAGCCGTAGCTCTGGTCGATCGCCGCCTGCAGGTCGACGTCGGTCGAGACCAGCGGCTCGATGCGCAGCCGGGCCGGCAGGTGATGGCGCACCTGGTCGATGGCCATGACGTTGTAGACGTCCGCCATCGCCAGCAGCAGGGTGTCGCCGACCACCGCCACCGGCAGCACCTTGTGGCGCAGCGCAATCTCCTTGGGCACCAGCTGGACGACATCGGGATCGACCACGGTGGTGCCGGCATCGAAGCGCGCGCGCCCGGTCGACTCGGCGATCACCTGGCTGAGCGCGCCCTCGGTGATGAAGCCGAAGTCGACCAGGATCTCGCCGAGCAGCTTGCCCGAGCGCTTCTGCTCGAGCAGGGCGACCTCGAGCTGGTCGTCGGACAAGAGGCGCAGCTCGCGCAGGCGCTCGCCGAGGCGCAGGCTGGCGGCGGGGTCCGCGCCCTCGGCTCGTGCCTCGGCGCCGCGCTCGCCCGCGGCCGCTCCGAGCCGCCGCCAGGTCGCGCCGGCGCCGGCGCTGGCCGGCGGCGCGGGCGGCGAAGGGCCCTTGAAATGAAGATCAGCCGGCACTCAAGCGACCCTCGCGGCCATGCCGCCCGTCTTAACATGCCCTGCCACCACCAGAAAGCCCGCTCGCGGCGGCCGGCGGGCGGCTTCGCGGCCGGCGCGGCGCGCTAGAACGCGAACCCCATCACGCAGGCGGGCGCACCACCGGCGGCAGTGAGGTACTGGCCGTCGCGCTCGCACGGCGTCGCGCCCGGCCCGGCGCCGTCGCCCGCCTGGACCAGGCCGGTGTTCGGCCGGCCGTCGTCGATCTTGAGGTCCAGCAGATAGGCCTCGTCGGCCGGCAGCAGCGCGACCGTGGTGAGCGCGTTCTCGTCCGGCGCGCCCAGCCGCCAGTAGTTGCCGCGCAGCGTGCAGTCGGCGCACAGCTCGGCGCCGGGCGTGGCGGCGTTGACCGCATTCCAGGCGCTGCCCGGCACGCGTCCGACCGGGACTCCCACCCCCGGCACCGGGGCGATGCCGGCAATGCCGCCGATCATGTCGGCGGCGGCCAGGTGCTGCCAGTACTCGAGCGACTCGCCGTCATTGCCGAGGCCGGCGATGCGGCCGTTGCCGTCGCCGTCGCTCTGCGCCGAGCTGCCGTCGGACCTCGCCGGCAGCAGGCTGGAGGCGCGGCTGAAGTCGCCCGGAATCTGCCCGTACCTGTCGATGAAGCCATTGTTGGCGGCGCGGAACGAGTCGATCTGGGTGATCAGCGCCTTGGACTGGGCGTTGCGGATCAGCTCCTGGCCCTTGAGGATGCCGCCGATCAGGAGCCCGATGATGATCAGCACGATCGACAGCTCGACGAGCGTGAAGCCCCGTTGCGCGCGCATACGTCCCCCACCACCGGCGGCATGCGGCCCGTACGGTCGCGCGCCAGGCGAGGCGGCGCGACCGGCCTGCGGATTAAGTTAGAGGCGGTGTGGCCAGCGGCAACCCACAACCGGAACGGGTCGGCAGCGGGCGGCCCGCTGCTGCCCGCGAGCGGTAGCGGCACAACCATCTGTGCGGCAACCAGCGGCGCTCACCACCAGCCCGGCCAGGGCGCGCGCCACAGCACGGTCGCGAACAGGGCGGCGGCGAGCGCGGGGCCAAACGGGAACGCCTCGCCGCCGCGCCGCCGCCAAGCCAGGCCCGAAGCCACGCCGAGGGCGCCAGCGCCGGCCAGGTACCACGGCAGCGCGGCGAGGCCGACCCAGGCGCCCGCCACCGCCAACAGCTTGACGTCGCCGAGGCCGAGCGCCTCGCGGCCGCGTGCCCGCGCGCCCAGCCAGCGCAGCGCCGCCGCCAGCGCCAGCGCCGCGGCCAGGCCGCCGATCGTGTCCGACCAGGGGCGGCCGAGCACGGCGGCCCAGGCGAGGCCGAGCGGCAGCAGACAGACCAGCACCGGATCGGGAATCACCAGCCGGTCGAGGTCCGCGGCGGCGGCGATCACCAGGCCGAGGGCGAGCGCGCACGCCAGCAGCGCCTCCGGCGTGACACCCCAGGCGAGCACGGCGAGCACGAACAGCGCCGCGGTGGCGAGCTCGATCAGCGGATAGCGCACCGGGACCGGCGCGGCGCAGTAGCGGCAGCGCCCGCCGAGCGCGAGCCACGAGACCACCGGCAGCAGGTCGGCGAGGGCGAGCGCGTGGCCGCAGCGCGGGCAGCGCGAGCGCCCGAGCACCACGCCCTCGCCGCGCGGCAGCCGGTAGGCGGCGAGCGCGGCGAAGCTGCCGAAGGCGAGGCCGGCGACTCCGGCCAGCACCGCGACCGCGGCAAGCGGCATCGACGTGCTCACCGCGGCGCCTCGCCGAGCGGGTCGCGGGCGCGCGCATAGACCAGCGCGGCGAGCACGATGATCGCGGCCAGGAACCAGAACAGTGCGCCATAGGCCGCCGGCGGATGCGCGCCGGCCTCCGCCGGCCAGGCATCGACGATCCAGCCGCTGGCCATCTGGACCAGGCCGACGCCGCCGAAGTTGAACAGGTTGGCCGCGGTCAGCCCGCGCCCGACCATGTGGTCCGGGAACAGGCCGCGCACGTGGCTGATCAGCAGCACCGAGTAGGCGCCGAGCAGGCCGGCGAGCGCCAGCAGCGCCGCGACCGCGCCGAGCCCGAGCGGCAGGCCGAGGCCGAGCACGGCATAGATCGCCGCCACCCCGCCGGCGCCTGCGAGTGCCGGGCGCTTGTAGCCGCCCAGCCGCGGCGCCAGCCAGCCGTAGCTGATTGAGCCCGCCATCAGCATCACCGCCATGCCCATCATCACCATGCCGGCGTCGACCGCCTCGAGGCCGTGGACGTCGGTCAAATACGGCGCGCCCCACAGCCCGAGCACCGCCACCACCGAGGCGTAAGCGACCGCGTTCAGCGGCAGCAGCCGGTGCAGCTCGCGATTGCCCAGCACGGTGGCGACGCCGCGCGCGGCCTCGGCCACGGATTCGCGCCCGCGGTCGTGGAAGGCGCGCCCGGGCGGGGCGTCGCGCACCACCAGCCAGACCAGCGCGGCGACGGCGAGGGTGAGCGCGGCGGCGGCGAGGAACGCGCCGCGCCAGCCGAGCGCCGCCGCCGCATAGGCGAGCGGCGCGGTCGAGACCAGGGCGCCGAGGCCGCCGACCGACAGCATCAGCCCGGCCAGGGTCGAGAACCGGCGCGCCTCGAACCAGCGCGAGAACACCACCAGCGCGCCCATCAGCCCGGCCGCGCAGCCGATCCCGATCAGGCCGCGCCCGAGGGTGAGCACGCCGGCGTCGGGCGCCGCCGCGAACACCGCCGCGCCGAGCGCCGCGACCACCAGCAGCACGGCGCTGACCCGGCGCGGGCCGAACCGGTCGAGCGCCACGCCGACCGGCACCTGGGCCACGGCGAAGGCCAGGAAATAGCTGCCGCCGAGGGTGCCGAGCGCGGACGCCGACAGCCCGAGCGTGGCCATCAGCTCGGGCCCGATGACCCCGACCGAGGTGCGGTAGAACTGGCTCAGCACATAGGCCGCGGCCAGCACCGCCACCACCGCAACCGCGGCCCGCGCGCCGCCCGTGCCCGGCGCGCGGCGGCGCTGGGCGTGCGGGACGGTGGCGTGGCGCGGGGATTTCATCGGGGCGGTGCGGGTCGGAGCGGTTGGCAAGCGGGCGGCGGCAGCGAGGGTTATTAGCTTGACCGCGGCGCGCGCGACAAGCTACCAACCGCCCGATCCGGCCCAAGCCGAGGTCCGCGCCATGCCCGTTGCCGGCGAGCCGCTTGCCGCCTGTCCCGTGACGTTCTCCGCCTTCTCGGTGTGCGACCATCACCCGGCGCTGGCGCGCACGCTCGACCAGTTCTATCGCGAGCTCCTGGGCCATGCCGTGCTCGCCGAGGAGCTCGGCTACGACGCCTACTGGGTCGCCGAGCACCACTTCCACGAATACGGCGTGGTGCCCAACCCGGCGCCGTTCCTTGCCGCCATCGCCCAGGCCACGCGGCGCATCCGGATCGGCCCGGCGGTCTCGGTGCTGCCGTTCCACGACCCGGTGCAGGTGGCCGAGGACTACGCCGTCGTCGACCAGCTCTCCGGCGGGCGGCTCAACATGGGGGTGGGCTCGGGCTACCTGCCGCACGAGTTCGCGGGCTTCGGCGTCGGCGGCGACACTAAGCGCGCGCGCTTCGACGAGGCGCTGGTCCTGATCAGGCGGCTGTGGGCGGGCGAGACGGTGACCTTCGAGGGCGCGTTCCATCGCGTCCACGGGGTCGCGCTCAACGTGCTGCCCGTCCAGCGGCCGGCGCCGCCCTTGCTGGTCGCGGCGCTGAGGCCCGAGGCGTGCTACCACATCGGCCGCCACGGCCTCAACATGATGACCATCCCCTATGCCGCGGTCGACCGGATGGACGGGATCGGCGACATGGTCGCCGACTTCCGGCGCGGCTGGCAGGAGACGCAAGGCACGCCGCCGCCGGTGCCGCTGTGCGCGCTGCACGCCCACGTCGCGGCCTCGGACGAGGCGGCGCGGGCGAACGCCGAGGCGGCGTTCAACCAGTACACGCGCACCCGCCTGTACGCCAAGAGCAAGAAGGACTACGACGACATCCTGGCCGCCGAGCTCGGCTTGTTCGGCTCGGTCGAGACGGTGGTCGGCCAGCTCAGGCGCCTGCACGCGATGGGTGCCCGCCAGGTGATGCTGCTGCAGGACTTCGGCGCGCTGGCCGCGGGCAAGGTGCGCGAGTCGATGCGCCGGTTCGCGACCGAGGTCGCGCCGAGGCTCGCCGAGCGCGTGCGCGCCGACGCCGCGGCCTGAGCGCGGCACGGGAGGCGGTCGATGCTCGAGCTGAGGCACGCCCGTTGGATTGCCGTCGCCGCGGCGCTCGCTGCGCCGGCGCACGCGGCCGAGATCGAGCTCGTCGCCACCCACTTCGTCTCCGCCCAGCACGGCGTCCAGGTCGACATGCTCGGGCCGTGGGCGGCCGAGCTCGAGCGCCGCACCGGCGGGCGCGTGCACGTGACCATCCATCCGGGCGGCAGCGCGCTCGGCAACATCAACAAGCAGTACGACCAGGTGCGCGCCGGCGTCACCGACATCGCCTTCGGCCTCAACGGCATCCCGCGCGGGCGCTTCCCGCGCACCTCGATCATGGCGCTGCCGTTCATGACCGCGAGCGCCGACGCGGCGACGCGCGCGCTGTGGGACGTGTTCCCCGAATACCTGGCCGAGGAGTATCCGGGCGTCCACGTGCTCGCGCTCACCGCCCACAACGGCGGCATGATCCATACCGTGGACAAGAAGGTGACCACGGCCGAGGACCTGGCCGGGCTGCGGATCCGCGCGCCGAGCCCGGAGGTCACCTCGATGCTCGAATATCTCGGCGCCTCGCCGGTCGGCATGCCGCCGGGCGAGGTCTACGAGAGCCTGCAGCGCGGCGTGCTCGACGGCGCCATCTTCCCGTGGGACCCGGTCAAGTCGATGCACATCGCCGAGGTGGTGCGCTACCACCTGGAGATCGGCTGCTACACGGTGCCGTTCTACCTGGTCATCAACGAGCGCCGCTGGCAGGGCCTGCCGGCCGAGGTGCGCCAGGCGATCGACGACATCAGCGGGCCGGCGCTGATCGAGCAGTTCGGCGGCTGGTGGGACAAGTGGGACGCCGCCGGCCGCGCCGCGGCGGTCGAGCGCGGCAACGTCATCTCGACCTTGTCCGACGCCGAGCGCGCGGCGTGGCGGCTGCGGCTCGAGCCGATGATCGAGGCCTGGCTCGCCGGCCTCGAGGACCAGGGCGTCGACAACGCCCGCGAGATCTTCGACGCGATGCGCGCGCGCATCGTGGTGCACGAGGCGGCTCACTGAGCGAGCCCGCGGTCGAGCGCGCGGCGCGCCTCGCCCGCGGCCTTGCGGTTGCCGGCATGCTGGCGCTGGTCGCGGCGATGCTGCTGACCGTGGTCGACGTGGCGCTGCGCCGGCCGTTCGACATCGCCATCAAGGGCACCGTCGACCTGACCCAGCTGTTGGTGATGGCCGCCGCCTGGCTCGCCATCCCGTATGCGTTCCTGACCGACGGCCACGTCTCGGTGCCGCTGCTGGTCGACCGGCTGCCGGCGCGCCTGCGCGCGGGCCTGGCGGTGCTCGCCGCGCTGCTCGGCGCGGCGCTGCTCGCCGGCATCGCCTGGTACGGCACCGCGCAGGCCAGGCTCGAGCACGGCTACGGCGAGATCTCGCTCACCCTCGGCATCGCCAAGCACTGGTACTGGCTGCCGCTGATCGCCGGCGCGGCGCTGTCGGTCGCGGCGTGTGCCGTGCGCGCGCTGGCCCAGGCGTGGCGCCCGCGCCCGGGCCGCGGCTGAGATGTCCGACCCCGCGATCGGCGTCGCCGGCTTCGCGGTGCTGCTGGTCCTGATCGCCCTCGGCGTACCGGTGGCGGTGGCGATGGGCGCGGTCGGGGTGGTCGGCTTCGCGGTGCTCGGCGGCTGGGACGGCGCCGCCTTCGTGCTCGGCTCGGTGCCGTTCCAGGCGGTCTACCCCTACTCGCTCGCGGTAGTGCCGCTGTTCATCCTGATGGGCGCCTTCGCCAGCCGCGCCGGGCTGTCGCGCGCACTCTACGACGGCGTCGATTCGCTGGTCGGCCACTGGCCGGGCGGCCTCGCCATGGCCACCGTCGGCGCCTGCGCGGGCTTCGGCGCGATCTGCGGCTCGAGCCTCGCCACCGTCGCCACCATGGCCCGCGTGGCGCTGCCCGAGATGCGCCGGCACGGCTACGACGACCGCCTGGCGGCGGGCGCGGTCGCCGCCGGCGGCACGCTCGGCGTGCTGATCCCGCCGTCGATCCTGCTGGTGGTCTACGCGCTGCTCACCGAGCAGTCGATCGCGCGGCTGCTGGTCGCGGCGCTGGTGCCGGGGCTGCTCGCGACCGCGCTCTACATGGCCGCGGTCGCGGTCCAGGTGCGCGTTCGCCCGCACCTCGCCCCGGCCAGGGAACGGCGCCCGCCCGCCCGGCGGCTCGCCGCCGCGCTCGGCATGTGGCAGGTGGCGCTGCTGTTCGCGGCGATCATCGGCGGCATCTATCTGGGCGTGTTCTCGGTCACCGAGGCGGCGGCGGTGGGCGCATTCGGGGCGGTCGGGTTCGCGCTCGCGGCCGGCGTCGGGCGGGCCAGCGTGGTCGACGGCCTGGCCGAGGCCGCCTCGACCACCGCCATGATCTTCCTGATCCTGGTCGGCGCCGGGCTGTTCAACTTCTTCGTCGACGCCTCCTCGGTGCCGATCTGGCTGGCCGAGCGGATCGCGGCGCTGGCCTGGCCGCCGACCGCGGTGGTGGTGGCGCTGATGCTGTTCTACCTGGTGCTCGGCTGCTTTATGGACTCGCTGTCGATGATGCTGCTGACGGTGCCGTTCGTCTTTCCGGTGGTCCTGGCGATGGGCATCGACCCGATCTGGTTCGGCGTCTTGCTGGTGACCGCGGTCGAGGTCGGGCTGATCACGCCGCCGATCGGCCTCAACCTGTTCGTGATCAAGAGCGTCGAGCCGACGCTCGGCCTCGGCGTGGTCATGCGCGGCAGCATCCCGTTCGTCGCCGCCGACCTGGTACGGATCGCGCTGCTGGTCGCGCTGCCGCAGCTGAGCCTGTGGCTGCCGGGGCGGATGGGGTAGTTCGGCAACGCCGCGCGGCGCCCGGCGGCCCGGGCTTTGGCCCGACTTTTCCTGTTGTCACGGCGCGCACGTGCTGGGATCATGCGCCGCCGCGGTCGGACCGGCGACCGTGTGCCGACCTGCCGGGGGACGGACGCGGGGGGCGTGGCGGCCGGGCGGCGCCCGAGACGAGGCGACAGGCGGAGAGGGAGGGATGCGACAGCTGATAGCGGTCAGCGAAGTGCTGGATCGCATCATTGCGAAGATCGGCAAGCTGGCTGCGTGGCTGCTCATCCCGATGGTGGGGATCATCGTCATTGACGTGGTCACCCGCAAGTTCGGCCTGCTGAGCAAGCTGCGCGAGGCCCTGGAGGCGAGCGGGGCGATCGAAGCGGCGCAGTTCGTCCAGTCCTACATGACCTCGACCAAGTTCCAGGAGCTCGAGTGGCACCTGCACGCCGCGCTGTTCCTGCTCTGCCTCGGCTTCGGCTATGTCCGCAACTCGCATGTCCGCATCGAGCTGGTGCGCGAGCGCTTCGGCGTGCGCACGCGCGCCTGGCTCGAGCTGGTCGGTTGCATGATCTTCCTGGTGCCCTACGCCGGCCTGGTGCTCTATTTCGGCATCGACTTCTCGCAGCGATCGTTCGAGATGAGCGAGGTGTCATCGGCGCTGACCGGGCTCAGCCACCGCTGGGTCATCAAGGCGTTCGTGCCGCTCGGCATGGTGCTGCTGCTGATGGCGACGGCCGCGGTGGTGCTGCGCAACGTGATCTTCCTGTTCGGCAGCGGCGCGCTTCAGGGACGCGCCCTCGGCGAGGCGATGGAGCTGCACTCGGCGATGCAGGACCTGGTCGCGTCGACGGTGCGCGAGGCTGAAGAGATCCTGGCGGTCGAGAAGAAGGAGCCGGCGTCATGACCTTCGTCGATTTCCTGCCGGTGTTCATGTTCTTCAGCCTCGCGATATTGCTGTTCAGCGGCTACCCGGTGGCCTGGGTGCTCGGCGGCATCGGCGTCAGCTTCGGCGCCATCGGCATGCTCTTCGGCGTGTTCTCGTTCGTCGAATACTTCAACATCATCTCGCGCATCTGGGGCACGGCGGCGGAGAACCTGATCCTGGTCGCGGTGCCGATGTTCATCTTCATGGGCACCATGCTCGAGCGCTCGGGTGTGGCCAACGACCTGCTGTACGCCCTGCAGGTGCTGCTGCGCCGGACACCGGGGGGTCTCGCGCTGTCGGTCACGATCATGGGCACGATCATGGCCGCGACCACCGGCATCATCGGCGCCTCGGTGGTGATGATGACCTTGCTCGCGCTGCCAGTGATGCTCGATCGCGGCTACGACATCCCGCTCGCCACCGGCACCATCGCCGCCTCGGGCACGCTCGGCATCCTGATTCCGCCGAGCATCATGCTGGTGATCATGGCCGATCTGCTGTCGATCTCGGTCGGCACCCTGTTCCTGGCGGCGATCGTCCCCGGACTGATCCTGTCGGGGCTGTATCTCGTCTATATCTACATCGCGACCCGCATCAAGCCGTCGCTGGCGCCGCCCTTGCCGGACGAGATGGGGCCGGACACGCGCGCTCAGCTGGTGACCATGGTGCTGCGCAGCTTCTTCCCGCCGATCATGTTGATCGTGTTCGTGCTCGGCTCGATCTTCGCCGGCTGGGCGACGCCGACCGAGGCCGCGGGCGTCGGCGCGCTCGGCGCCGTCCTGCTCGCGGTATTCAACCGCAAGTTCAGTTTCACCGTGCTCAAGGACGTCAGCGAGCGCTCGGCGCTGACCATCGCGATGATCTTCGGCATCTTCATCGGCGCCACCTCGTTCTCCTACGTCTACCGCTCGCTCGGCGGCGACGACCTGGTCCACGCTTTCGTCGACCATGTCGGCTTCGGCTCGTGGGGCCTGTTGATCCTGATGATGGTGCTGGTGTTCCTGCTCGGCTTCTTCTTCGACTGGATCGAGATCACGCTGATCGTGCTGCCGCTGTTCGCGCCGATCATGCGCACCATGGACTTCGGCACGCACATCCCGTTCCAGGTCGAGGTGATCCCGTGGATCGCGATCCTGCTGGCGGTCAACCTGCAGACCTCGTTCCTCACGCCGCCGTTCGGGTTCGCGCTGTTCTACATGAAGGGCGTCGCGCCCGAGGGCGTGAGGATCCAGCAGATCTATCGCGGCATCGTGCCGTTCGTCAGCTTGCAGCTGGTCGGGCTTCTGGTGGTCATAATGTTCCCGGCCCTGGCGCTGTGGCTGCCGCACGTCATGCTTGACTGACCGTTTGGCCGGCGGCGGCCGCGCGCACCAGGCGCACCTGCTCATCGACCGAGATGTCGAGCACCGAGGTCACCTCGAGCCCGCGGTCCTCGTAGACCGAGGTCTCGGCGCCGGCGTTGCCGAGCTGCCACAGCCGGACCGCCTCGTCGCGCTCGCCGAGCAGCCATTCGACCTGGGGCCGGAACAGGCGCAGCATCGCGCCCACCCAACGATTGGCCGGCCACGACGGCACCGCATGCGTGATCCGGAACCGGTCGAGCATCGCGATCACGTCCGCGGCCGCGTACCAGCTTTCGCCGGTGACCCAGCGGTTGGTGGTGAACAGGCGCAAGCTGCGGCCGGCCTTGTCCATCGAGATGCCGACCAGATGGCTGAGCGCGTCCTCGCCCAGCGGCCGCTCGACCGCCGCCGGCAGCGGTGCCGGCTCGATCCCGTCCGGCATCCCCTTGGCGCGCACGAAGGTGTGGAAGTGGCCGTGCTCGCCGCCGCGCAAGCTCGAGGGATGGGCGTGATAGTAGTATTGGGCGTGGGTTTGGCGGTCGTAGACGTCGCCCTTGGGGTAGTGGCTCCACTCGGTGAACGCCCCCTGCCCGCGCAGCACCTCGCCGACCAGGTTGGCGCCGCCGCGCGCGAGCGCGTCCTGGCATTCGAGCACCTCCTCGGCGGCGCGCGCCATGTCCTCGGCATGCGCCGCCGGCACCGTCCACAGCGGCCGCCGGTCGGGCCCCTGCTCGCGGCGGGTCAGGCTGTCCTTGAGCGCTTCGATGTCGACCATCCGTGCCACCCGTCTCAGTCCGGCGCGCGCACCAGGCGAAACCCGATCAGGATGTGCTTGAGCCCGCCCGGGCGCGCATGGCGCGCCGCCGGCCGGCACACGCCGCAGCCCTTGTCGTCCCACGAGCCGCCCTTGACCAGATAGCGCCCGGGGCCGGCCTCGGTCGAGGTCCATTCGAACACCTGGCCTGCGGCATCGAGCACGCCGAACGGGCTCGCGCCCCCCGTGAAGCTGCCTGCGGCCATGGTCGCGAACGGCCCCCGGTCGTGGCTGTTGAGGCGCGCCGGATCGAACGCCTCGCCCCACGGGAAGCGGCGGCCGTCGGTGCCGCGTGCGGCCTTCTCCCATTCGAGCTCGCTCGGCAGCCGCCACGTCAGGCCGGTCGCCTTGCTCAGCCAGCCGGCATAGGCCAGCGCATCGGCGTGGCTGACCAGCACCACCGGGTGGTCGGCCTTGCCCGCCGGCGGCACGCCCTCCAGCCACTGATAGCCGAGGGTGCGCTCATAGGGGTGGGCCAGGCGATAGCCGTCCCAGGTCTCGCGGTCGACCGCGGGCGCGGGATGGCCGGTGGCGGCGACGAACGCCGCGTAGGCGCGGTTGGTGATCGGGGTACGGGTGATGGCGTAGCCCGCCAGCTCGACCGGCCCGCGCGCGCGTTCGCGGTCGTACCAGCCCTGCCTGCGGGTCGCGTCGTGGCCGTAGGCCGCCGCGTCGAGCCGGTAGGCCGCCTCGCGCTCGGCCGGGTCAGAGCCGGCGATGAACGGGCCGGGCGGAATCCACACCACCTCGGGCGCTTCTGCCGGCTCGGCCCGCGCGCGCCCCAGCCCGGCCGCGGCGGCGAGCGCGACCATGACCACCGCCGGCCTGCACCACGACATCGCCATGGCGCATCCTAGCATCGCCGCCGCTGCACCCGCAGGCGAGCCTAACGCAAACGTGAACCGGAATGATTTGGCCGCGTCGGCGCCCGGCGGCTGAATCGCCCTGGTTTGGTGTTTTCAGCAAGCGCAGTGGAGGAGGAGAATGGACAAAGTCAAGTCGACCCGCAGCCGGCTGCTGGCGACAACCGTGCTGCCGATGGCGATCGTCGCCGCGATCGGCGCGGCCTCGCCGGCCTATGCCGCGTGCCAGGCGTGCAAGCCGTGCGCGGCGGCGGCGTGCAGCGCCTGCAGCCCGTGCAAGGCCAGCGCCTGCGCCGCCTGCAACCCGTGCAACCCGTGCGCGGCGGCGGGGTGCAAGGCGTGCAACCCGTGCAATCCCTGCAAGCCGGACTGACGGCGCGCTGAGGCGACGCCGCCCCGCCGCCCGTGGCGGGGCGGCGGACGCCCGCCCCAGCCCCCCTCGCGATGGTCAGCGGTCCGGGTTGAACCCGGCCGGCGCGGCAATTATGTTACTGCACACACGCGCCGGCGCCCGGATATATGGCCGGGCGCAGCACCCGTTTGAGGCATGATGCCAACCGAGCGAAAGGGTTTGTTCCTATGATCCAGCGCATTCTGGCGTTCGCCGCCGCCGCCGGCATCGCCATTGCCGCGGCCGCCCCGGCCGGCGCCGCCGACCTCGAGGCGGGCGAAAAGGTATTCAAGAAATGTAAGGCCTGTCACACCATCGAGGCCGACGGCAAGAACAAGATCGGTCCGAACCTGCACGGCGTCCTCGGCCGCGAGGCGGGCACGATGGAAGGGTTCAAGTATTCCAAGGCGATGGCAGAGGCCGGGATCACCTGGGACGAGGACCGGCTCAGGCAGTATCTCGCCGACCCCAAGGCGTACATCGAGGGCAACAAGATGGCCTTCCCCGGCCTCAAGGACGAGGCCGACCGGGAGAACGTGATCGCCTACATCAAGCAGGAGAGCGGCGAGTAAGCCGAGCGCGGCGCGCGATCGCGACCGGCCGGGCAGTTGCCCGGCCTTCGCTTTTCGGGCCGGCGTTGAAGCCGCGGCCGGCGCGTGGCACGCTGCCGCGGGCGATCGGCGGAGGCGACCATGGACCTGACCGGCGAGTACCGCATCCCGGCGCCGCGCGCTGAAGTCTGGCAGGCGCTCAACGACGCCGAGGTGCTGCGCGCCTGCATCCCCGGCGCCGAGGCCCTCGACAAGCTCTCCGACACCGAGTTCCAGGCGACCGTCAAGGCCAAGGTCGGGCCGGTCGCGGCGCGCTTCTCGGGCAAGGTCACGCTCAGCGATCTCGTCCCGCCCGAGCATTACCGGATCAGCGGCGAGGGCACCGGCGGCGCCGCCGGCTTCGCCAAGGGCGGCGCCGAGGTGACGCTCGCCGAGGCGGACGACGGCGGCACCGTGCTCAGCTACCGCGCCGACGTCCAGGTCGGCGGCAAGCTCGCCCAGATCGGCTCGCGGCTGGTCGCCGGCACCGCGCGCAAGATGGCCGACGACTTCTTCGGCCGCTTCGCCGAGCGCCTCGGCGGCGCCCGCGCTGAGGCCCCGGCCGAAGCCGCGGCCGTGGCCCCGCCGACCGAACGCCGCGCCTTGCCGCCCGCAATCTGGATCGCCGCATTGATCCTGCTGGTCGTGATCCTGCTCGTCATCGTCGGCGCGTAGACGCGCCCGGTAGCGTTTCGGTTTGAGTGCTGGCGCTGACGGGGGCCGCGCCACCCCGGCTTCGCTCGACGGAACGCCATAGTTCCCATGCGAGGGCCCTGGAACCTTTTGGTTCCAAGGACTTAATAAACACGACGAGTCTGACCATGTGGTGGTCGCCGTCGACAACAGTTGGCATGCGCCCAACCGACCGACGATGTATCATGCCGAATCAGTGGTGACCCCGACCGCTAATCGAGGAGGAGAGCGATGGCCGCCCGCAAGCCGTTTTTTGGCCC
>DASWHU010000224.1:0-1503 GCA_036398035.1 Alphaproteobacteria bacterium
CGAGGGCGGCCGGTTCGAGTGGCAGACCTGCCGCGCCGAGGCACCGATCCGGCGGCTGCGCGGCATCGCCACCGAGGAGTACGCGTTCGTCCGCGGCCACACCCGCCGGGTGCCCAAGGTGACCATGCCGACCCCGAGCGCATTCCACTTCTTCCGCCTCGGCGACTGCGCGGACGCGGCGGCCTATCCTGATCTCGACCACTTCTGGGACGACCTGGTCGCGGTCTACCGGGCCGAGCTCGCCGCGCTCGGCGATGCGGGCTGCGGCTACGTCCAGCTCGACGAGGTGCCGCTCGCCATGCTGTGCGACGCCGGCGTGCGCGAGCAGGTGCGTGCCCAAGGCGCCGACCCCGACCGGCTGGTCGAGACCTATGTCGGGATGATCGCCCGCGTGCTTGCCGGCCGCCCGCCCGGCATGCGCGTCGCGCTCCATCTGTGCCGGGGCAACTTCCGCGGCCGCTGGATGGCCGAGGGGGGTTACGAGCCGGTGGCCGAGGCGCTGTTCAACCGGGTCGACGTCGATGCCTTCCTGCTCGAGTTCGACACCCCGCGCGCCGGCGGCTTCGCGCCCTTGCGCCTGCTGCCCGCGGGCAAGCGGGCGGTGCTCGGCCTGGTGTCGACCAAGACGCCGCGGCTGGAAGCCACCGACGCGCTCCGCCGGCGCATCGACCAGGCCGCGCGCCTGGTGCCGCTCGATAGGCTGGGGTTGAGCCCGCAATGCGGCTTCGCCTCGGTCGCGGGCGGCAACCCGCTGGACGAGGCCGCCCAGCGCGCCAAGCTCGCGCGCGTGGTCGAGGTCGCGCAGGCGGTGTGGGGGACGGCGTAGGGCCGCCCATCGTCCAAGCCGAGTACCAAACCTCATACTTCGAGACGCCCGCTTCGCGGGCTCCTCAGCATGAGGTTTGGAATGGTGGGAGCCTCATCCTGAGGAGGGCCGCAGGCCCGTCTCGAAGGACGAGGCGGGCAACCGCAACCCGTGATTTCATCCGTTCGCTCAGCCCGTGCCGGCGCCGTCCATGACCAGGACCGCCGCGCCTTGGACCCGGCCGTCGCGCAGGTCTTCGAGGGCGCGGTTGGCGTCGGCAAGCCGGTAGGGCTGGATCGTCGTCTTGACCGGCACCTTGGGCGCGAGCGCGAGGAACTCCTCGCCGTCGCGGCGGGTCAGGTTGGCGACCGAGACCAGCTCGCGTTCGTGCCACAGAAGCTCGTACGGGAAGCTCGGGATGTCGCTCATGTGGATGCCGGCGCACACCACGCGCCCGCCCGGGCGCACCGCGGCGAGCGCGGTGGGCACCAGCGCGCCGACCGGGGCGAAGATGATCGCGGCGTCGAGCGCCTCGGGCGCCGCCTGGTCGGAGCCGCCGACCCACGCTGCGCCGAGGTCGCGCGCGAGGCCCTGGGCCGCGGCATCGCCCGGGCGGGTGAAGGCGAACACCGTGCGCCGCTGGTGGCGGGCCACCTGGGCGATGATGTGCGCCGCGGCGCCGAAGCCGTAGAGGCCCA
>DASWHU010000225.1:0-1778 GCA_036398035.1 Alphaproteobacteria bacterium
CCCTCCCACCAGGCGTGAAAGCGGCCGAGCATCGGCGCCAGGCGTGCGCGCGCCGGGCCGTTGACGATCTGCGCGGCGAAAGCGCCGGCGGCGCCGATCCCGGATTTCACCAAGATGCGCACGCTGTGTTCCTTCAGCCCTGGCCGAGCCGTGCCTTCTGGCCGGCGGCCGGTGGGTCGCTCCGGGGACTCGATATAGGGCGATGGGCGGCGAAGTGTGCCCCCCAGGGCGGTCCGGCGGGCCCGCGGCGATGGTGGGCGCGGCTGGGATTGAACCAGCGACCCCCACGATGTCAACGTGGTGCTCTCCCGCTGAGCTACGCGCCCGCCGCCCGGCACTATAGCCATGCGCCGAGGCTTGGCAAGATTGGGCCGCGGCCCGCGCCGGTGGCCGCCAAGCCGCTGGCAAGCGCCGCCGCAACCTCCTAGACTGCCGCCCCGCCTCACGCGCCCAGACAGGACCTTCGCCCGTGTCGAGCCCCGAGAACGCCGCAGCGGACCCCCCCTTCGAGATCATCGCTTCCGACCCGCCGGCAACCGCCGTGGTGCTTGCCTCGCCGCATAGCGGGCGGCGCTACGGCCGGGCCTTCCTCAGCCAGACGCGGCTCGATGAGGCGGCGCTCAGGCGCTCGGAGGACGCCCATGTCGATGCGCTCCTCACGCACGCGCCGGCGCGCGGCGCGGCGCTGGTCAAGGCGCTGTTCCCGCGCACCTATGTCGACGTCAACCGCGAGCCGCTCGAGCTCGACCCCGACATGTTCGCCGAGTCCCTGCCCGGCTGCGTGCACGCGACCTCGCCCAGGGTGCGCTCGGGCCTCGGCACCATCGCGCGCCTCGGCGCCAACGGCCAGCCGATCTATCGCGGCGCGCTCAGCCTCGCCGAGGCGCGGGCGCGGCTGCGCGCCTGCTACTTCCCCTACCATCGGGCCTTGCGCGCGCTGGTGCGCCGGGCCCAGGCGCGGTTCGGCTACGCCATCCTGCTCGACTGCCACTCGATGCCCTCGCAGGCGGTGGTGCGTCCCTCGGGCCTGGCGGTGCGCGGGCGCGGGGCGCCGCGGGGCGTCGACTTCGTGCTTGGCGACTGCCACGGCGGCGCCTGCCACGCGGCGGTCGCCGACACCGCCCAGGCGACGCTGGAGCGGCTCGGCCATACCGTGATCCGCAACGCGCCCTATTCGGGCGGCTTCACCACCCGCCATTACGGCCGGCCCGCATCCGGCGTGCACGCGCTGCAGATCGAGGTCAACCGGGCGCTCTATCTCGACGAGGACCGGCTGGAGCCGACGGCGGGGCTGGCGCCGCTCGCCCGCGACCTCGCCCAATTGGTCGAGGCGCTGGCCGCCGCCCTCCCCTTCGCCCGCGCCGCCGAGTAGGTCGACTGCGGGCGGCTAATCCGGCTGCGTGCGCACGATCGGTATCCGTCCAGGCCACCTGACATATTTGTTGGCAGGCTCATTGTTCGCGTCGGTGGGCGCGCCGGCACTCGCCGACGACGCCGGCCCGTGGCGGCTCGCCGAGGCGGCCGGCCTGCCCGACTGGCTATCCGTTACCGGCACGCACCGCATACGCTACGAGACACTCGATGGCCAGTTCCGCGCCGGCGGCAAGGGCGGCGACCAGGTGCTGGCGCTGCGCACGACCGTGCTCGGCGAGCTGCGCTTCGACGGCGTGCGCATCGGCGCGGAGCTCGAGGACTCGCGTATCGAGCTTGCGGATAAGGGCACCCCGCTCAGCACCAGCCTGGTGAATGCGCTTGAGCTGCTTCAGGGCTACGTCGCC
>DASWHU010000226.1:0-8501 GCA_036398035.1 Alphaproteobacteria bacterium
AGGCTGGTCGACGACGCCGCCAAGGCGCTCAGCGAGGGCGCCGGGGCGCTGGCCGCGGCCTTCGCCGACTCTTGACTCGTCGAGTCCGGGATCACACATCGTCACCGCGGACGATCGGCACTCCGCGCGTGGGGCAGTCAGGGAGGCGGACCGGCGGGCGATGAACACGGAAACCGCCGCGGGCGAGCGCACGGCAAGTCCCGAGACCCGGGCCTTCGAGGCCGAGGTCGGCAAGCTGCTCGACCTGATGATCAACTCGCTGTACTCGCACAAGGAGATCTTCCTGCGCGAGCTGATCTCCAACGCCTCCGACGCCTGCGACCGGCTGCGCTATGCGGCGATCACCCAGCCCGAGCTGCTGGGCGACGACCCGGCGCTCGAAGTGCGAATCTCCTTGGACCGCAAGGCGCGCACGATCACGGTCGCCGACAACGGCATCGGCATGAACCACGACGACCTGGTCGACAACCTGGGCACCATCGCGCGCTCGGGCACCGCGCGCTTCCTCGACCGAATGACCGGCGACGCCACCAAGGACGTGAGCCTGATCGGCCGGTTCGGGGTCGGCTTCTACTCCGCCTTCATGGTCGCCGACCGGGTCACGGTGACCACCGCCAAGGCGGGCGAGAGCGAAGGCTGGCGGTGGACCTCGGAGGGCGCGGGCGGCTATGTCGTCGCGCCGCTGGCAGGGCGCGCGCGCGGCACCGCGGTCGAGCTGCATTTGCGCCGGGGCGAGGCCGAGTTCCTCGATGCCGGCCGCCTCAAGGGCATCGTCAAGACCTACTCCGACCACATCGCATTGCCGATCCGCGTGGTCGGCGAGGACGGCGCCGACGAGGTGGTCAACCAGGCCTCGGCGCTGTGGATGCGGCCGCGCAAGGACATCACCGCCCAGCAATACGCCGAGTTCTACCGCCACGTCGCCCATGCCTTCGACGAGCCGTGGCTGGTGATCCACAACCGCGCCGAAGGCAAGATCGAGTACACCAACCTGCTGTTCGTGCCCAAGACCGCGCCGTTCGACCTGTTCCACCCCGACCGCCGCCACGGGGTCAAGCTGTACGTCAAGCGGGTGTTCATCACCGACGACTGCGAGGGCCTGGTGCCGCGCTGGCTGCGCTTCCTGCAGGGCGTGGTCGACAGCGAGGACCTGCCGCTCAACATCAGCCGCGAGATGCTTCAGCACAACCCGCTGCTGGCGCGCATCCGCCGGGCGCTGGTCAAGCGCGTGCTCGGCGAGCTCGAGCGCAAGGCCGGGCACGCGCCCGAGGAGTACGAGAGTTTCTGGACCGCGTTCGGCGCGGTGCTCAAGGAAGGCCTGTACGAGGACGAGGACTCGCGCGAGCGCCTGCTCGCCCTGGTGCGCGCGCGCTCGACCGGCGGCGACGGCCTGGTCGGCCTCGCCGACTACGTCGCGCGCATGAAAGACGGCCAGGGCGACATCTTCACCCTCACCGGCGAGGACATCGAGACGGTGCGGGGCAGCCCGCAGCTCGAGGGCTTCCGGGCGCGCGGCCTCGAGGTGCTGCTGCTCACTGACCCGATCGACGAGTTCTGGATCGGCGCAGTCGGCGAGTATCAGGGCAAGCGCTTCCGCTCGGTCACCCGCGGCGACATCGACCTGTCGAAGTTCAAGGCCGATGGGCCCGCGGCCGATGCCGCCAAGGCGGCGGAGCCCGTGGCCGAGGGGGTGGGCGAGCTGATCGCGGCGATCAAGCAGGCGCTGGGCGCGCGGGTGCGCGACGTGCGCGTCTCGGATCGGCTGACCGACAGCGCGGTGTGCCTGGTCGCCGACGAGGGCGCGCTCGACATGCGCCTCGAGCGGCTGCTGCGCCAGCACCGCCAGATCGACGCGGTGGCGAGCAAGGTGCTCGAGATCAACCCGCGCAACGCCTTGATCAAGGCGCTCGCCGGGCGCGCCAAGGACATGCCCTCCGACGCCGCGCTGGCTGAGGCGGCCGAGCTCTTGCTCGATCAGGCGCGGATCATCGAGGGCGAGCCGCTGCCCGACCCGGCGGGCTTCGCGCGCCGCATGACCGCGGCGCTGGCCAAGGGCTACGGCGCCTGAGCGGCGCGGCCTAGCGGGCGCGCAGCGCCGCCCCGGCCAGCTCGAGCTCGGACTTGAGGCGCTCGTCGATCACCCCGGTCTGCGGCAGGTTGGCGTCGGCCTGGAAGCGGCGCACCGCGCCGCGGGTTTTCGGCCCGGCCAGGCCGTCGATCGGGTCGAGGTAGTAGCCGCGCTCGTAGAGCCGGCGCTGGACGTCGGTGACCAGGGCCTTCGATGCGCCGGCGGCGGCGCTCGCCGGCGCCTTGCGGGCGTACACCTTCGGGGTCACGAACTTGAGATGGTCGAGCAGCTCGCCGCTGGCGAGGCCCGTCACCGGCAGTCCGGCGTCGCGCTGATAGGCGCTGATCGCCTGGCGGGTGCGCCGGCCGACCACGCCGTCGACCGGGCCCGGGGCATAGCCGTGGGCGATCAGCTCCTCCTGGATGCCGCGTGCGAACGCCAGCGCCATCTGCGGCGGCATCTGGTCGAGGGTGATCTGGGCCTCGACATAGAGGCCATTGCCGCCCCAGGCGCCGGGCGCACCGAGGACCGGCACCGCGCCCGCCGCCGCGGCTGCCGCGGCCAGCGCCCCGGCGAACGCCGCCGCGGCCAGCGCCGGCCGGCCCGCCGCTCGCACCGTCACGCGCTTGGTTCCCATCTTGCCCTCCGTCAGCTCGGTTGCGGACACGCCTCCCCCGTCTAGATAGCGGCGCAGCGCGCGCCCCGCAATCGCCCCGCCACGCGCCCGCCCGGGGGGCGGCACCGGCGCGCCCTGGCGCAGGCGCGGCAACTGCTTATATTTGCTGGCGGAGCCAAGACGCGGCCGCGCGCCGGCCACGCGCGGTCGGCCAAGGCAACGCGAGGATGGGGATGCTCGGTCGATTGGCGGGCGCAGTCAGCGCTTTCTTCGCCTGGTGGGGCGGCGAGCTGGCCGGGCTGGTGCCCGGCTTCGTGCGCCGCGGCCTGGCCGGCGGCCGCGACGAGGCGATCTTCGCCTTCGACGACGGCGTGCTGGTGGTCTCGCGGCGCGGCGACGGCGGCGAGCGGCGGCTCGGCACGGTGCCGCTGGCCGGCAAGTCGGTGCGCGCCCTCGCCCACCACGCCCGCCGCCTGCTCGGCCGGCTCGACCCGGACCGGGTGCCGGTGATGCTGCGGGTGCCGGCGGGCAAGTCGCTGGTCAAGTCGATCGAGCTGCCGCTCGCGGCCGAGGAGAACCTGGCCGAGGTGGTCGGCTTCGAGATGGATCGGCGCACCCCGTTCAAGGTCGACGACGTGTATTTCGACCAGCGCGTGATTGCGCGCGACGCCAAAGCGCAGCGGATCACGGTCGAGCTCGCGGTGGCGCCCAAGCATATCGTCGCCGAGGCGCTGGCCACCGCGGCCCGCTGGCGGCTGTGGCCGGACCGGGTGGAGGTGCCGGGCGACGACCGCCCCGGCGCCCGCCGGTTCGACCTGATGCCGCGGCGCGAGCTCGGTGGCAGGCGCCGGGGCCGGGCGGTGCGCGCGCTGCTCACCGCCACTGCCTGCGCGCTGGTCGCGGCGGCGGTGCTGGTGCCGCTCGAGCACAAGCGGCGGATCGCCGACCATCTTCAGGACCAGCTCAGCGCCGCCCGCGCCGAGGCCGAAGCGGCGGACGCGCTCAGGCGCCAGATCGACAGCCGGCTGGCGGGCGGGCGCGGCGTGGTCGAGCAGCGGATCGCGATCCCGCTCGCGATCGAGGTGGTCGACGAGGTCACCCGCCTGATGCCCGACGATACCTGGGCGTTCCAGCTTCAGCTCCACGGCCCGGAGGTGCAGGTGTTCGGCTATGCCGCGGCGGCATCGCAGCTGATCGGCAAGTTCGAGGACTCGGCGCTGCTGTCGGACGCCCGCTTCCTGTCGCCGATCACGCGCGATCCGCGAGTCGGGCTGGAGCGCTTCCACCTGTCGGCGCAGCTCGCGCGCGAGGCGGGCAAGTGACCGGCCCGCGCGGCGTGCGCGGCAAGCTGGTCGCGCTGGCCTTGGTGGCGGCGGCGGTGCTGGCGGCCTACGCGCTGGCGATCGAGCCGGTCTATCTGGGCTACGTCCGCTATGGCGAGACCATCGCCGGGTCCGAGCGCCTGCTCGCCGATTACCGCCGGCTGGGCGCGGCGCGCCCCGGGCTGGAGGCGCGGCTGGGCGAGCTCGACCGGCGCGAGGGCCGGCGTGGCGACTACTTGCAGGCGGCGTCCGACACGCTCGCCGCCGCGGCGCTCCAAGGCGAGCTGCGCCAGCTGTTCGAGCGCACCGGCGCGGTCCAGCGCAGCGTCCAGGCGCTGCCCGCGACCGCGGTCGACGGCCTGGTAAAGATCGCGGTCCGCGCCCAGTTCAGCGCCGAGACCGAGGCGCTCTCGGCGATCCTCCACGAGCTCGAGTCGGGGCGGCCGTTCCTGTTCGTCGACGATCTCGACATCCGCCGCCAGGCCCGCCGGCGGCGGGCGCGCGATGCCGAGACGGACGAAGACACCGCCGCCGGCACGCTCGACGTGCGCCTCGACCTGTACGGCTACATGCGCCCCGAGGGCGGCGCGTGAGGGGGATGGCGCGATGATGCGCGGCCCGAAGAGCGGAACCGCCTCGAACTTGCTGCTGCTGCTGGTGTGCCTGCTGCTCGCCACGACGGTGTGGCTCGAGATCGAGGCCGCGCCGCAGCCCGGCCAACCGCTGCCGCCGGCGCCGGGTACCGCGCTCGAGCCGCCGCCGCTGCCCGACGAGCTTGCCTATGGGCCGCCGGCGCTGGAAGACTTCCGCGAGGTGGCCGAGCGGCCGCTGTTCGCGCCCTCGCGGCGGCCGCCGGCGGACGCGCCGCCGCCGGTCGCGGTGGCGGCACCGGCGGCGCCGGAGCTCGGCTTCGAGCTCATCGGCGTGGTGATCTCGCCGGCCGAGACCCTGGCCCTGGTGCGCCAGCCCGGGGCGCCCGACCTGGTACGCGCCGGCATCGGCCAGACGGTGGCGGGCTGGACGGTCGAGCGCATCTTTCCCAACCGGGTGCTGTTCCGCGCCGGCGACAGGGTCGAGGAGCTGGCGCTGCGCGACGACGTGGCGCCGCCGCCGGAGAGCGCGAGCGAGCGCCGCGAGCGACGCGCCGAGGAGCGCCGCCGGCTGCGCGAGGAGCGCTTGCAGGACCAGCGACTCGAGGCCGAGCGACTGGAGGCCGAGGAGCGCGCCGAGTCCGAGCAGAACCAGCGCTGAGCGCCGGCGGCCGCCCTGCAAGTCGGCGGCCGTAGATGCTTTTTAGCAACAGTGTCACATGTTTAGCGCGGGATTAAATTGACATGCGCGTCCAGCCGTGGCGGAGAATCCAGGCTGGGCAGTATGCCGGAGGCGGGGAACATAGGCTGCCAACACGCAGCGGTGGGCGGGTCGTATCGGCGTGGGCGCAGGGCGGCGGCGTGGGTCGCGGTCGCGATCGCGCTGGCCGGCTGCGCCGAGCTCGCCGAGCTGCGACGCCAGGACACCGCGCGGGTGGCCGAGGTTGCGGCGGCGCCGGTCGGCGCGCGCGTCGCCGGCCGCGATATCGCCCGGACCGCGGCCGAGGCCGAGGCGGCCGAGGCGGCGGCCTCCGACGCCGCGGTCGAGCCGGGCCGCCCTGAGACCCAGTCGGTGCCCGGCACCGGCGACTTCGTCGGCGCGCCGGCGAGCGTGCTCGGCGCCGGTCCCGGCGGGCAGGCGGGCGACATCACGCTCAACTTCGTCAACGCCGACCTGCGCGAGGTGGTGCGCACCGTGCTCGGCGACATGCTGGGCGAGAACTACGTGCTCGATCCCCGCGTCCAGGGCACGATCACGGTCCAGACCAGCCGGCCGCTGGCCCGCGGCGCGCTGCTGCCGATGCTCGAGGACGTGCTCCAGCTCAACGGCTTCGCGCTGGTGCGCAAGGCGGACAGCTACGTGGTGATGCCGTTGCAGGAGGCGATCAACACGGCCGGCGTCTCGGGCGCGTTCCTGCCCGGCGGCGGGGTCACCCGCGGCTTCGCCATCCGGGTGGTGCCGCTTGCCCATATCAGCGCCCAGGAGATGGCCGGCATCCTCGAGCCGCTGGCGCCTGCGGGCGGCGTGCTGCGAGTCGACCAGGCGCGCAACCTGCTGATCATCGCCGGCACCCAGCAGGAGCTGGTGGCGCTGGACGAGCTGGTCCGCATGTTCGACGTCGACTGGCTCAAGGGCATGTCGTTTGCCCTGGTGCCGCTCGATCTGGCCGACGCCAAGACCGTGACCGGGGAGCTCGAAGCGGTGTTCGGCAGCGCCACCGACGGCCCGCTGGCGGGCCTGCTGCGCTTCGTCGCGGTCGAGCGCATCAACGCCGTGCTGGTGATCAGCGCCAAGCCGACCTATCTCGAGCAGGCGCAGGCGTGGATCGCGCGCCTCGACCAGGGCGAGGGCGAGAGCGACGTCCGCCGGCTGTTCGTCTATTACGTCAAGAACGGCCGCGCCGAGGATCTCGCCACCGTGCTGCAGACCGCGTTCGAGCCGGCGGCCGCCGAGACCCCGCGGGCGCGCCTCGCCCCCGGCGCCGAGCGCATCGAGGTCGGCGAGGGCATCCGCGCCACCGGCGCCGATACCGCGCGCGCGATCCGCGAGCTGCGCGAGCAACGGCGCATGGCGCGCGCCGAAGCCGAGGCCGCGGACGGCGGCGAGCCCGGCGCGGTCGCGCCGCTGGCCGCCGAGGCGGCACCGATCGAGGCCCCGCCCGGCGAGGCCGGCGCCGTCGCCCGCGCCGCCGCGAGCGGCGGGCCCGGCATCTCGGTGGTCGGCGGGGCCGACATCAAGATCATCGCCGACGCCGCCAACAACGCGCTCGTGGTGCTGGCCAGCGCGCGCGAGTACCGGATGATCGAGAGCGCGCTCAAGAAGCTCGACATCGTGCCGCTGCAGGTGCTGATCGAGGCGACCATCGCCGAGGTCACGCTCAGGGACGAGCTGCGCTACGGCGTGCAGTGGTTCCTGGCCAGCGGCAACTCCGCGATCAGTCTCGCGGCCACCGAGACCGGCGAGATCGCGCAGGCGTTCCCCGGCTTCTCGTACCTGCTGACCGCGGGCGCGAATGCGCGCGTGGTGCTGAACGCGCTCGATTCGCTCACCGACGTCAACGTCATCTCGTCGCCGCAGCTGATGGTGCTCGACAACCAGACCGCCGAGCTCCAGGTCGGCGAGGAGGTGCCGGTCGCGACCCAGCAGCAGCAGGCGAGCACCTCGGGCGATGCGCCGCTGGTCAATACCATCCAGTTCCGCGACACCGGCGTCATCCTGCGCGTCACCCCGCGCGTGAACCCGGGCGGGCTGGTGATCATGGAGATCGAGCAGGAGGTCTCGAGCGTGGTGCCGAGCGCCGAGCCGACCATCACCCCGACCATCCAGCAGCGCCGGGTGCTGAGCACGATCGCGGTCCAGTCGGGCGAGACGGTGGCGCTCGGCGGCCTGATCCAGGGCGAGCGCAGCAAGACCAAGAGCGGGCTGCCGTTCCTCAAGGACATCCCGCTGCTGGGCGAGCTGTTCAGCGCCACCAGCGACACCGACAACCGCACCGAGCTGTTGGTGGTGATCACCCCGCGCGTAGTCGGCAACCCGGAGGAGGCGCGGGCCGTGACCCAGGAGCTGCGCAACAAGATGCGCGCGGTGGGCGAGCGCCTGGGCGGCTTCGGCCAACCGGCGCCGGCACCCGAGGACGAGGCCGCGCCCAGCAACTGACCGGCCCGCCGCGTGCGTCGGCAGCGGCGCGCAGTGGTCGGCAATTGGAGAGGCAGTGCGGGATGAAGGGAATCGTCCTTGCCGGCGGCGCGGGCACGCGGCTCTATCCGCTGACCCACGCGGTGTCCAAGCAGCTGCTGCCGGTCTACGACAAGCCGATGGTCTACTATCCGTTGTCGACGCTCATGCTCGCCGGCATCCGCGACATCCTGATCATCACCGCGCCGAACGAGGAAGAGCGGTTCAGGATGGTGCTGGGCGACGGCTCGCAATGGGGCATCGACTTGTCCTATGCCGTGCAGGCCCGTCCCGAGGGTATCGCCCAGGCGTTCATCCTCGGCCGCGGCTTCGTCGGCGACAGCCCGGTGGCGCTGGTGCTGGGCGACAACATCTTCCACGGCCACGGACTGACCGAGCTGCTGGTCGATGCCGCGAGGCTGACCACGGGCGCCCGCGTGTTCGCCTACTGGGTCGACACCCCGTCGGCCTACGGCGTGGTGAGCTTCGATGCCGACGGCAAGGCGGTCGCGATCGAGGAGAAGCCGCGCCGGCCGAAATCCCACTGGGCGGTCGCCGGGCTGTATTTCTACGACCCCGAGATCGTCGACATCGCCGCCCGGCTCACGCCGTCGGCGCGCGGCGAGCTCGAGATCAGCGATGTCAACCGGATTTATCTCGAGGCCGGCACGCTGTCGGTGGTCAAGCTCGGGCGCGGCTTCGCCTGGCTCGATACCGGCACCCACGACAC
>DASWHU010000227.1:0-2343 GCA_036398035.1 Alphaproteobacteria bacterium
GGTGCGCGAGCGCGACGGCTTCGACGGCTACTGGCTGGCGGAAGGGGCGGGGCAGGGCGCCGGGCTCGACTTCGGCATCGGGGCATTGGTCGACGACGCGGGCGGCGACCGCTACCAGGCGCGCCGATTCGCGCAAGGGGCAAGCCGCCGCGGCGGGCTCGGCGTGCTCGCGGACGACGCGGGCGGCGACGTCTACGCCCTGGACCTGCCCGGCGACGGCTGGGGCCGCGGCCGCGGGCTTGCGGGGCTGCCGGCGCTCGCCTTCCTCATCGACGACGGCGAGTCGGACGCGCTGATGCTCGGCGGCGCGCCGCTGCTCGACCGCGCACCGGTCGCGCTCGCCGGCCCGCTTGCCGGTCGCGCGTCGGGCCTCGACTCTGAGCCGGCGCCGGCCTGCCCGGCGCCGGGCGAGGGTGCCGGTGCCTATCACGACGGCGATCCGGTCGGGGCGTGGCTCGCCCAGGCGCCGCTGCTCGCCCGCGGCGATGACGCGGGCGCGGAGCTCTCCGCGCGCCTGTGGGCGAGCCTGCCTGCAAGCGTGCCGGCCTTGCTGCACGAGGTGCCGACCGGCGAGCCGCTGCTCGCGGCCAAGCTCGAGACGTTGTTGCGCTGCTATCTGATCGCCGGCGATCCGTTAGCGGCGGCAGAGGCGCGCGGCTGGCTGATCGAGGCGGTCAAGGGCGGCACCGGCCACGCCGCGGCGGCGCTCGCGGCGCTCGCCGCCGCGCCGCCCGATGCGGCGTCGGCGCTGTCGGTCGCGGCCGTCGCGGCCGGCGCACCCGACTGCGCGACCCGCGCCGGCGCGATCGATCTGGTCGCCGCGGTGGCGGCCCGCGATCCGACGGCTGCCGATGATGTCGCCGCCTATGCCTTGGGCGCCGCCGGCGACCGCTGCTGGCAGGCGGCCGGCGCGGCGCTCGAGCTGTGGCGGGCGGTGCGCGGGCCTGAGGAGCCGCTGCCGGTGGCGGTGGCCGAGCTGCTGCCGGCCGCTCTCAGGTCGAACCCGGCTGCGGCCGGCGCGCCAGAACCTGAAGAGTGACGGTCAGCGCGAGCAGGCTGACGCCGACCACCGTCGCCGGGACGCCGGGAATCAAAAGCGCGATCGCGGTCGCGAACAGCAGCGCCCGGTCGAGCCAGCTTGCCGGGCCGACAAAATAGCCGTGCAACGAACCGGCGAGGCAGCTCACCCCGACCACCGCGGTGACCACCGCCAGCGCGACATGCGCGGCATCGCCGATCAGCAGCAGCGCCGGCGCGAACACGAACAGGAACGGCACCAGGTAGCCGGTGGCGCCGAGCTTGACCGCCGCCAGCCCCGTCTCCATCAGCCGCGCCTGCGAGATGCTGTTGGCCGCGAACACCGCCATCGCCACCGGCGGCGTGATCGAGGACAGGATCGCGAAGTAGAACACGAACATGTGCGCCGCCGGCTGGAGCACGCCGAGATGCACCAGCGCCGGCACCAGCAGCGCCACCTGCATGATGTAGGCGGGCGTGGTCGGCAGTCCCATGCCCAGCACGATGCCGGCGACCATGGTCAGCACCAGCGCCGGCCACAGCGAGTCCTGGGCGGCGTCGATCACCAGGGTGGTGAAGGCGAGGCCGATGCCGGTCAGGCTGATCACGCCGATGACGATGCCGGCGCAGGCGCAGGCGGCGGCGACGGCGAGCGTGTTGCGCGCGCCGGTGGCCAGCGCATCGACGATCATCGCCGGCGTGACCGTGCGCCGGGTCTCGCGCCTGAGCAGCGCCACCGGCACGATCACGCCGATCCCGCACAGCGCCGCATAGGGCGCGCTGTAGCCCGCCACCAGCACGCCGATGATCACCACCATCGGCACGAACAGGTGGCCGCGCGAGGCGAGCACCTTGCGCAGGTCGGGCAGCTCGCTCCGCGCCACGCCGCTCATGCCGGTGCGCTTGGCCTCGAAGTGCACCGCCATGAACAGGGCGACGTAGAACAGCACCGCCGGCACCACCGCGTAGCCGGCGATGGTCATGAAGCTCACGCCCAGGAACTCGGCCATCACGAACGCCGCGGCACCCATGATCGGCGGCATGATCTGGCCGCCGGTCGCGGCCACCGCCTCGACCGCGCCGGCGAACGCGGGCCGGTAGCCGATCCGGCGCATCAAGGGGATGGTCAAGGTGCCGGTGGTCATCACGTTCGAGACCGCGCTGCCCGAGACGGTGCCGAACAGGCCGCTGGTCAGGCACGCCACCTTGGCCGGGCCGCCGGGGGTGTGGCCGGTCAGCGCCAGCGCGAACGACATGAACAGCTCGCCGGTGCCGACCCGCTCGAGAAACGCGCCGAACATCACGAACAGCACGACATAGGTCGCC
>DASWHU010000228.1:0-2870 GCA_036398035.1 Alphaproteobacteria bacterium
TCCATGAAATGGCGGTGGTTGCCCTTGCCGATGGCGGCGCCGGTGAGCGCGGTCTCGCGCACCGGGCGGGCGACCACGGCGTTGGTCTGGTCGTGGACCACCGCGCCGGCGCGCGACAGCTCGGCCCAGTCGCCCTCCTCCAGATAGCAGATGCGCCGGGTCAGCGGCGCCAGCGTCATGGCGTCGGAGCCGAGGAACATCTCGCCGTCGCCGAAGCCGATGGCGAGCGGGCTGCCGCGGCGAGCCGCGATCAGCAGGTCGTCGTGGCCGGCGAACAGGATGGCGAGCGAGAACGCGCCCTCGATGCGCGCGAGCATCGCCTCGGTCGCAGCTTGCGGGCTGGCGCCGTGCGCGAGCGCGCGCGACAACAGGTGCACCACCACCTCGGTGTCGGTGTCGCTGGCGAAGTTCGAGCCCGCGGACTGAAGCTCGTCGCGCAACGCCTGGAAGTTCTCGATGATGCCGTTGTGGACCACGGCCACCCGGTCGCTGGCATGGGGATGCGCGTTGCCCTCGTTCGCCATGCCGTGGGTCGCCCAGCGGGTGTGGCCGATGCCGATGGTGCCGGGCAAGGGCGTGCGCTCGACCAGCTCGACCAGGCGGTCGAGCTTTCCTTCCGCGCGGCGGCGCTCGATATGGCCGTTGACCAGGGTGGCGATCCCGGCCGAGTCGTAGCCGCGGTATTCGAGCCGCCGGAGCCCGTCGAGCAGGAGCGGCGTCGCCTGCGACCTGCCGACCGCGCCGATGATTCCGCACATGCCTCAGCCGGCCGGTGTGGACTTGCGGCGGCGGGCGCGGAACCGCGTCGCGCCGCCGGGCAGGTTGCGCTGCTCGGCGCGGGCGAGCGCCAGCGCGTCCGCAGCCACGTCGCCGGTGATCGTGCTGCCGGCGCCGACCATCGCGCCATCGCCGACCTTGACCGGCGCCACCAGCGCCGTGTTCGAGCCGATGAACGCGCCGGCGCCGATGTCGGTGCGGCCCTTCGTGACACCGTCATAGTTGCAGGTGATGGTGCCGGCGCCGACATTGGCGCCGGCGCCGACGCGGGCATCGCCGACATAGCTCAGGTGATTGACCTTGGCGCCGGCCTCGATGCGCGCCGCCTTGGCCTCGACGAAGTTGCCGACGCGCGCGCCGGCGCCGACCTCGGTGCCGGGGCGGATGCGCGCGAACGGGCCGATGCGCGCGCCCGACGCCACCACCACGCCTTCGAGGTGGCAGAACGGCAGGATGTCGACGTCGTCCTGGATGCGCACGCCGGGGCCGAACACGACGTTGGGGCCGATGCGCACGTCGCGGCCGAGCGCGGTGTCCCAGCACAGCCAGACGCTCGCCGGGTCGGTGAGCGTCGCGCCGTCGGCCATGGCGCGGGCGCGCAGCCGGCCCTGGACCACCGCCTCGGCCGCGGCGAGCTCGGCGCGGGTGTTGACCCCGACCAGTTCGTCGGCCGCGGCCTCGACCACCGCCGCCGCCCGCCCGGCCGCGCGCGCATGGGCGACGATATCGGTCAGGTAATACTCGCCCTTGGCGTTGTCGGTGCCGAGACGGTCGAGCAGCTCGAACAGGAGCGCGCTGTCGACCGCCATCACGCCTGAGTTGCACAGCACATCCGCGGGCGTTCGCTGGTCGGAGTCGGCGGCCTCGACGATGCGCGCGAGCGTGCCGTCAGCGGCCATGACCAGGCGGCCGTAAGCGCCCGGATCGGCCAGCCGGAAGCCGAGCACCGCGACCGCGGGCGCCGCCCCGCCGCGCCGGGCAGCGACCAGCGCGCGCAGCGTCTCGGCGCGAATCAGGGGCGTGTCGCCGTACAGCACGACCACCTCGCCGGCGAAGCCGTCGAGATGCGCGCGCGCCTGCTGGACCGCGTGGCCGGTGCCGAGCTGGGGCTCCTGGACCACAGTCGGGTGCGGCGCGATCGCCTGGCCGAGCCCGTCCATCTCCGCGCCGACCACCACCACGATCCGCGCCGGCGCGAGCGCAGCCGCGGTCTCGATCACCTGGCAGATCATCGGCCGGCCGGCGAGCGGGTGCATCACCTTGGGCAGGGCCGAGCGCATGCGCGTGCCCTTGCCGGCCGCGAGCACGACCACCGCAATGTCACCCGTTGCCGCCCTGGAACGGCCCGAGGGGCCTGTCGCCGACATGGACTTACCGTATACAAGCACCAATCTAAGCGAGGCAAGCGAGCCCCGCGCCGCCATCATAGCACTCCGCCATGCCCGAGCTTCCCGGCCCCATCGTCTTCGACCTCGACGGCACCTTGATCGACAGCGCCGCCGACCTGACCGAGGCGCTCAACCGCGTGCTCGCCGACCAGGGCCTGCCGGCGGTGGCCGAGGCGTCGGTCCGCCACATGGTCGGCGACGGCGCGGTCAAGCTGATCGAGCGCGGCTTCGCCGCCGCCGGCAGGCCGTTCGACGACGGCCTGCCGGCGCGCCTGCGCCAGGCGTTCCTCGACCACTACGGGGCGTGCCTCATCCAGCGCACGCGCGCCCAGCCGGGCGCGGCCGAGGCGCTGGCCGCGCTCAGCGCGGCGGGGCGGCGGATGGCGGTGTGCACCAACAAGCCGGCGGCGATGAGCGAGACGATTCTCGCCCATCTCGGCCTTGCCGGCCACTTCGAGGCGGTGCTCGGCGGCGACAGCCTGGCGGTGCGCAAGCCCGACCCGGCGCCGCTGTTCGCCGCGATCGAGCGCAGCGGCGGCGCCGCCCCGCGCGCGGTCATGGTCGGCGACAGCCACACCGACGTCGCCACCGCGCGCGCCGCCGCGGTGCCGGTGGTGGTGGTGAGCTTCGGCTACACCCGCACCCCGGCGCGCGCGCTCGGCGCGGACGCGGTCATCGACCATTTCGACGAGCTGCTGCCGGCGC
>DASWHU010000229.1:0-3794 GCA_036398035.1 Alphaproteobacteria bacterium
CAGGGTGAGGTAAATGATTGATTCTCAAACCCCCCTCGTCCTGAGGAGCGAGCGGCCCGTCCTCCGCAGCAGCGGCAGCGCCGCTGCCGCTGCGGAGGGTGGAAGCGAGCGTCTCGAAGGGCGACAGCCGATTCATTCGCAACCGCTCAATCCGCCGTGATCAGACCGCCGATCGGCTGCCAGCGCGCGCCGTCGAAGCGCATCGGCTGCAGGCGCTCGATCGGGCGGTAGTCGTCGGGGCCGGTGGTCACCAGGATGCCCGGCAGCAGCATCGGCACCTCGAGATCGGCGAGCGAGGTCGCCTGGCGCAGCACGTTGGCGCGGGTCAGCTCGTCCCCGCAGCGCCGCAGCACCTCGGCCATGACGTAGGCGCTGGCATAGCCGTAGACGTTGAACATGTCCGCGGTGTTGCCGTCCGGGTAGTAGCGCTCCATCCAGGCGAGCCACGCCGCGACGTCGGCGTCGTGCCGCCAGCGCGCATCGGTCGGGTCCTTGAGATAGGCGGCGGTGACCACCCCGACCGACTTGTCGAGCCCCGCCGGCTTGAGCACCGCCTCGATCGAGGACGAGCCGTTGCCGATGACGTGCAGCGGCCGCCAGCCCAGGTCATGGGCGCGGCGGATCGCCTGGGCGGAGAACTTGGGGGTCGAGATGTCGTACAGCACCTCCGCGGCCGAGCCCGCAAGCTGCACGATCAGCCCGTCGACGGTCGGATCGGTGACCTCGTAGGCCGCCTCCGCGACCACCATCTCGGCGGCGCGACCGCCGAGCCCGGCCTTGAGCCCGGCCACGTAGTCCTTGCCGTAGTCGTCGTTCTGGTACAGCACCGCGATATGCGCCCGCGGATGGTTGCCGAGGATATAGTTGGCATACACCTTGCCTTCGGTGAAATAGGACGGCCAGAAGCCCATCGACCACGGCCGCGCCTTCGGCTGGTCCCAGTGGCTCGAGCCGGTGGTCAGGAACAGGTGCGGGACGCCCTTGGCGTTGACGTACTTGACCACCGCGTTGTTGGTCGGCGTGCCGAGGTTGCCGAACAGCATCAGCACGCGATCGTGCTCGACCAGCTTGCGCACCTGCTCGACCGTCTTGGGCGGGCTGTAGCCGTCGTCGAGCGAGACGAAATCGACCCGCCGGCCGCCGACCCCGCCGTCGGCGTTGACCATGTCGAAATAGGCGCTCATCGCCCGGCCGATCGCGCCATAGGCCGACGCCGGCCCGCTGTAGGGATGGGTCGAGCCGATCAGGATGCGCTCGTCGTCCGCGCCGACGTCATAGTCGGCGGCGAGCGACGCCGCGGCGGCGAGCACGGCGCCGGCCGCGAGACCTGTCACGATCGCTTTTCGCCACGCCATTCCGGTCCCTCCGTCTGCGGATCATAGCAGCCGTCGCCGCCCCGGGCATTTGCCGCTATGCTCTGCGCCGATCTGACGATGCCGGGGAGGGCAAGCATGAAGGTCGCGGACGCGTTGGTCGGAATTCTCCAGGCCGAGGGCGTGGAGCAGGCGTTCTGTTATCCGTTCAGCCCGGTCATGGACGCGATGGCGCGGGCCGGCCTCAAGCCGATCGTCACCCGCCAGGAGCGGGTCGCCGGCAACATGGCGGACGGCGTGTCGCGCTCGACCAACGGCCGCAAGACCGGCACGGTCACCGTCCAGGCGCTGGCGGGCTCGGAGAACGCCTTCGCCGGCATCGCCCAGGCGTTCACCGACTCGACGCCGGTGCTGTTCCTGCCCGGCCATCCGGGCACCCGCTTCATCGGCACCTCGCCGACCTTCGACAGCGCCAGCAACTATGCCGGCATCACCAAGCACGCCGAGAAGCTGCTGCTGCCCGGCGAGCTCTCCGCCCAGCTCAGGCGCGCGTTCACCGCGCTGCGCTCGGGCCGGCCGCGGCCGGTGATGCTTGAGCTGCCGGCGGATGTGTGCGCGGCCGAGATCGCCGCGCCGCCGGCCTACGCGCCGGTGCGCCGGATGCGCGCCGCACCCGATGCGGGCGCGGTCGAAGAGGCCGCCGAGCGCCTGCTCGCTGCCAAGGCACCCTTGATCTGGGCCGGGCAGGGGACGCTCTACGCCGAGGCGAGCGAGGAACTCGTGCGCCTCGCCGAGCTCTTGGGCGCGCCGGTCATGACCACCCTCCAGGGCAAGAGCGCGATGCCTGAGACCCATCCGCTGTCGGCCGGGGTCGGCGCTCTGGTCTCGACCGCGATGGTACAGGCGGCGTTGCGCGAGGCCGATGTGCTGCTCGCGGTCGGCACCAGCCTGAGCCGGGCGCCGTTCACGCCGGCGATCCCGGACGGCAAGGACATCATCCATGTCACCGTCGATGCCGGCGACATCAACAAGGACTACGGCGCGGCGCTCGGCGTCCCGGCCGACGCCAAGCTGTTCCTCGCCGCGCTCGCCGACGAGGTGCGCCGGCGCGTGGGCGACAACGCCCGCGCCGACCAGTGCGCCGAGGTCGCGCGCAAGCTCGCCGAGACGCGCGTCGCCTGGCAGGCCGAGTACGAGCCCGAATTCGCCGACGACTCGGAGCCGATCAACGGCTACCGCATGTTCCGCGAGCTGTGGAACTCGGTGGACCCGGCCGCCACCATGATTACCCATGAATCAGGCGCCTCGCGCGACATCCAATGCGTGTTCTACCGCGCCACCACCCCGCGCGGCTATCTGGGCTGGGGGCAGTCCTCGCAGCTCGGCTTCTCGATCGGCCTCGCCATGGGCGCCAAGATCGCCAACCCCGACAAGCTGGTGGTCAACGTGATGGGCGACGGCGCCATCGGCATGACCGGCATGGACCTCGAGACCGCGGCGCGCAACGGCATCGCCATCCTGACCGTGGTCAAGCACGACTCGATCTTCTCGGGCTACGACCGCAACATCCCGGACTCGGTCGCGCGCTACCAGGCCTCGACCCAGCGCGGCGACTACGCCCAGATCGCGGGCGCGCTCGGCTGCCACGCCGAACGGGTCGAGCGGGTGGGCGAGCTCCGCCCGGCGCTCGCGCGCGCGATCGGTGCGACGCGCGACGGCCAGCCGGCGCTGGTCGACGTGATCTGCGCCGAGACCCGCAAGCTGTCGCGCCTGCCGGCGTGAGGTTGTTCACAGCGCCCGGCCGCGTGCTTGCGTAGGAGCGTGTCCGGGTTTAGACCGGCATCCGAGGCGCGGGCAAGCAGGGAGGTGAGCCATCGCACAAGGCGGACAAGCCACAGCGATCAGGTCCGTCGCGGGGGCGCTGTTCTACATCGTCCCCGCCGGCGCCAAGCCGGTCACCCGCATCGCCGAGGAGGGCAAGGGGCCGACCCGGCGCGAGGGGCGCTACGACCGCCACTCCGTCCTGATCCGCGACGGCCGCGCGATCGCTGGTGAGCTCACGCTCGACCGGCAAGGCTTCGTGCTGCTTCATCGCGACACCGCGGTGTCGGACTTCTACGACCGCGACGAGGTGAAGTCCGTCTACTACCCCGAGGTCGAGCGGCTGGTGAAGGACGCGACCGGCGCCGCCAAGGTGATCGCGTTCGACCACAACCTGCGCGCCTCGGACGACTCGATCCGCGGCGCGCACGGCGTGCGCGAGCCGGTCAAGGTGGTGCACAACGACTACACGCCGCGCTCGGGCCCGCAGCGCGTGCGCGACGTGATCGGCGGCGGCGAGGCCGAGGCGCTGCTGGCGCACCGCTTCGCGGTCATCAACGTCTGGCGGCCGATCCGCGGGCCGGTGAAGTGCGCGCCGCTCGCGGTCTGCGATGCCCAAAGCATCGCGCCCGGCGACCTGGTCGCGACCGACCTCGTCTA